>CAZGNF010000040.1:0-4143 GCA_964527045.1 uncultured Coriobacteriaceae bacterium
GAGCGCAAACGGCGGCACCGAGAGGCGCACGCCTCGCTCGGCGAGGGCTACCCGCAGGGCCTCGCGAAGCGCGGTGTTCGCAGCGACGCCGCCGCCCAGGCAGAAGTCATGCACGCCGTACTCCTCGGCGGCACGGATGGCCTTGGCGACCTGCACGTCGATGACCGCGGCCTGGAACGACGCGGCAAGGTTCGGGATGTGGATCTCGCGGCCGGCCGCCTGCTCGTGGCGCACGTACGTGAGCACCGCCGTCTTGAGCCCCGAGAGCGAGAAGTCGTAGTCGCCCGAGTGCAACATCGCACGCGGGAACGGGATCGCCGCCGGGTCGCCCTGCTCGGCAAGGCGCGAAATGGCCGGACCCCCGGGATACCCCAGTCCGAGGAGTTTCGCGACCTTGTCGAACGCCTCGCCCGCCGCATCATCAAGCGTCGAGCCGAGGGTGCGGTACTCTCCCCACTCGGGCACGTGGATGAGCGAGGTGTGACCGCCGGAGACGACGAGTGCGATAAGCGGCGTCGTAAGCTCCGGGTCCGCGAGGCGGTTCGCGAAGATGTGGCCTTCCAGGTGGTTCACGCCGACGAGCGGCAGACCGGTCGCGAGCGACAGCCCCTTCGCGTACGCGACGCCCACGACAAGCGCGCCGATGAGGCCGGGCCCGTATGTGACCGCGACGGCATTCAGGTCGCCGAAGCCGAGACCCGCCTGCTCGAGCGCCTCGTCCACGACGCCGACGATCGCCTCGGTGTGCTTGCGCGACGCGATCTCGGGCACCACGCCCCCGAATCGCGCGTGGAAGTCGACCTGCGTGGCGACCACGCTTGAGAGCGTCTTCGAACCGCCGCGCATCACCGACGCCGCGGTCTCATCGCACGAGGTCTCGATCGCGAGGATGATGTCGCTGCCTTCGCGAGCGGCAGCGATCGCCGTCAGACGCGCGACGTCGGCCCACATGATCACGGCGTCCTCGCCGGTGTCGTCGTAGTAGCCGGGCCGCACGCCGAGCGAATCGAACCCGAGCCCCGAGTAGAGCCCCAGCGCGGCCGTGTTCGTCGCCCGGACCTCGAGCGTCATGCGCCCCGCGCCCCGCTCGGCCGCTTCGCCGGCGAGCGCCAGCATGAGCGAGCGTGCCGTGCCCTCGCGCCTCGCACTTTCGGCGACCGCGATGTTCATGATGTGAGCACCGTCCGGCGCAAGCATGATGCCGCCATAGCCGAGAAGCTCCCCCGCATCCATCGCGACCAGCCACACGCGGTCCTCGCAGGCGAGCTCATCGGCGAACATCCCGGGCGTCCAGGGCGTGGCGAACGACGCGGCCTCGATGTCGAGTGCGGCGGCCAGATGCGCGAGCTCCATGGGACGAAGCTCCATCACGCACCCCCGCCCGGTCCTGCGACGCCGGTCGGCGGCACCGCCCCGGCGCGTTTCGCCTCATCTTCCTCGGCATCCGAAAGACGTGTGTACACCGGCAGCAGCAGACCCGGATCGGCGCTGGTCGGGTCGGTAAGCGCATGCGCAAGCGACGGCTCCTGGTGACCCGCGAACGCCGCGTCAAGCACGGAGTCGCCGCTCGGCGTCCAGAGGCCCTCATCGGCGATCGCACACCGGTCGCCGAGCGCGCCCTCGAACACCTCGGCGTACTTGGCGAGGCCGTTGCCCGCGAGCAGCACCGGCTCCGAGAGGGTCGCCGCCCACGCTTCGGCCGCGGCACCCGGCTTGGCCACGTGGTACTCGCCCAAACGCTCGCAGTGGCCGTCGGCACAGCGGAAGAGGCACGGGTACACCTCTCCGCGCATCGCATCGCCGACCACGCCGACGAGGCCGCTGTGGTGCTTGAATCGCCACGCGACCGCATCGAGCGTGCCGAGGCCCGCGAGCGGCACGCCAAGTCCGTGCGCAAGCCCCTTCGCGGTGGCCACTGCGATGCGCACACCCGTGAAGGAGCCCGGACCGCGACCGACGGCAACCACTGACGTCTCGCCGGGCACAAGCCCGACGCCTTCCAGCAGCTCGTGCGTCGCAGGCAGCAACCGCCCAAGGGCCGCCCGGGGAGCGCTGAAGTCGATCGCGGCGATTGTCGTGCGCGACTCACCCTCGATTCGCGCGATGCCGATGGCAACGTGTTCGGTGGCCGCATCGAAAGCAAGAACGTACGTCACGGCGCGACCGCCTCGGCGGCGGCAAGCCACGCGCTCGCAAGCCGCTCCCCGCGGGGTCCGTACGCAACGAGCGTGAAGCGGCGTGTGTCGTCCTCGACGATCGAGATCTCGACCGCGAGGTAGTCCTCGGGCATCTGCTCGGGGAACCGCTCGCCCCACTCGATGATGCACGCGCCGCCGGCTTCAAGCGTCGCGAAGAAGTCGATGTCCTCAAGCTGGCTCGCGCGCTCCAACCGGTAGAGGTCGAAGTGGTACAGCTCAAGCCGCCCGTGATGCTCCAGCATGATGTTGAACGTGGGACTCGTGACGTGCTCCACTACGCCGAGACCCGCCGCGACGCCCTTGGTGAGGCACGTCTTACCCGCGCCCAGGTCGCCGGAGAGCGCGATCACGTCGTCGGGCTCCAGCAGCGGCGCGAGCATCCTGCCGAGCGCGATCGTCTCGGCCTCAGTGCGCGATGTGATGGCGTCGGGCAGCGTGACCGGCATCAGCGCGACACCTGCTCGGCGCTTCTGTCGAGCACGGTGCTCAGCCGCGCGAAGTCGTCGAAGAGGTACTGCTTCTTGTCGGGCGAGTAGAGCGCCGCCGCGGGGTGGAAGATCGGCACCACCTGGCGACCGTCGACGTGATAGAGCTTGCCACGCAGCTGCGTGATGCCCTCATCGGTGGCGAGTATGTAGCGCGTGGCGAAGTTGCCCAGCGTGGCTATCACATCCGGGTTGATGAGGCGCACCTGCTCGGCCAGAAACGGCGTGCATGTGGCGATCTCCTCGGCCAGCGGATCGCGGTTTCCCGGCGGACGGCACTTGAGGACGTTGGCGATGTACACCTGCGTCCGCTCGAGCCCGATGCTCGCGAGCAGCTCGTCCAGCAGCTTGCCGGCCGCGCCAACGAACGGCTCACCCTTGAGGTCCTCGTTCTTGCCAGGCGCCTCACCGATGAAGAGCAGCTTCGCGTGCGGATTCCCCACGCCGAAGACGAGGCAGTTCCGTGTTGCGCCGAGCGAACACCGCTGACAGTCGCCGATGTGCTCCTTGAGCGCGCCGAGGTCGGCGGAAGCAAGGCCGCCTGTGTCCCCCGGGCCGAGTACGCCGTGCCGGTCGCTCTCTCCCATGGCATCCACCTCTAGAGCCAGGTCGTCACTTCCTCGAGCGGGCGACGCGCGGGCTTGCCCGCGGACTCCGCTGAGTGTCCCACCGGCAGTACGGCAACAGGCGTGATGGGCGAGTTGACCCCGATCGCCTCGGCCACCGCACGCTCGTCGAATGCACCGATCCAGCAGGATGCGAGGCCGCGATCGACGGCGGCGTGCAGGATGTTGGTGGCGGCGGCTGCAGTGTCCTGGATGGCGTAGAGCATCTCGCCGCGATCGCCGTAGCGGGCGGCGCACGGGCGCGGATCGACGCACACCACGATCACAACCGGGGCGGCGGCGGCCCAGCGCTGATGGAGCGCTGCGGCAAGACGTTCGCGCGCCTCTGCACTGCGGACGACGACGAAGCGCCACGGCTGGATGTTGCCGGCAGTCGGCGCGGAGATGGCAACCTCGAGGAGCGCGTTCACGTCCGCGTCGGAGACCGCGAGCTTGTTGTTGAAATGCCGGACACTCCGCCGCTTCGCAATAACGTCGCTAAACTCCATGGTTGCCTCTCGGAACGGGTGCTGCATATCGGACCCGTCGGGTCCTCGTTCATTCTAGAGAGGGCGCTCACATGGCACAACTCGGCAAAGTGGGGGCAGGCTTGCAGGAATGCGAACGCGTGCGGCGAAATCCTGAGTGAGGAGGTGGGCTACCTGATGAATGGCAATCGACCCGACACCACTGACGAGGACATCGGCCGTAGAGCCTTCCAGCTCCGCAAGGAGAAGGCTACCGAGCGTGCACTCGACCGGCTCCGCCAGGGACTCAAGGCCAATTGGGCCATACTGACCCAGCACGATCTCGCGGATCTCGCCGACCAGATCGCCGTGGGCGGCGCTGGTAGCG
>CAZGNF010000040.1:4153-15064 GCA_964527045.1 uncultured Coriobacteriaceae bacterium
TGACTGGGAAGAGCTCCACTTCAGCAAGCTCACCGCCGAGGATACTCAGGCGATCATCGAACTCGCCAGAGGGCTCCAGGAGAACACACAGCACAGCGTGGAAACGCTCGAACGCGTGGGAGATATCATCCGCGCACGCAGCATCTGATAGGACCCCCCGAGCCATTGTGCTCTACCGACCGCCCGCGTCTCCTCCGGGATGCGGGCGGTCGCATGTCCGGATGAACCTGGACGCGACCGGCCCGAGACAGTATTGTAGGGCGGTGCCAGACACCCCCCGGTAGGCGGCACCGCCCCACACTGTTGCGAGATGAGGTCAGTCGCCCGTTTCCGACGACCGCCGTGCGCCTAGTGCTGCGCCTCGGCCTTCCTCTTCTCGATCTTACGCTTGACCTTCTTGAGCCTGAACAGGTCCTCGCGCGCACGCTCATCGAGCGCCTGGCGAATGTAGGCCACCTGCTCACGGAGCGCCGGAACCGTGATCTGCTCGAGAGCGTTCACGCGGCGGTTCGTCTTCTGGATCTCCTCGCCGAGCCGCTTCAGGCGGGTCTCGATGTCCGCATACTCGATGATGACGTCGAGGATTCGCTCGAACTTGTCGGCCGTTTCATCGATTCGTGATGACACGCTGGTGATAGCGTAGCCACGCGAGAACGACGAGCGGACCGGGCTCTCACCCTTGGTCACGACTGGCACCGAAACACCCATGATCTTGGTACCGGTCATGTCGATCGTGATCTCACCTTTGGTCGCCATGGCGGCCGAACGTACCGAGACGACACCGTCGACCGACTTCGCAATCGCGAGGCTGTATTGCGCCTCGGCTGTAGTGCGCTGCAAGTCGCTCGAAAGCCGGAGCGTCTCGTCCATGACCGACATGAACTCGATGAGAAGTGCGTCGCGCTTCTGCTTGAGCAGGTCCATGCCCTGCGAGGCAAGCGTGATCTGCTGCTTGCGCTCAAGCAGTTCCGATCGAGTCGGGCGTACTTCTTCCACGCGTCACCTCCTCCGATTCCCGGCCGACACGGCCTTACGCTTTCGCCGTGGCGTTCTCGCCGGCAGTCGGATGGTACTTGTCGATGAAGTCACGCACGCGCTTCAGTTCGCCCATGGGCAACTCGGACATGAGCTCCCATGCAACACGCAGGGTGTCCTCGATGGAGCGACCGGTGTTGCCCTGACCGATGATGTGCTTCTCGAAGTCATCAGCGAAGTGCAGGTACCGACGGTCGGTATCCGAGAGGGCCTCTTCGCCGACGATGGCGACGAGTCTGCGGAGGTCACGGCCCTGAGCGTACGCGGCATAGAGCTGGTTCGCGACCGCGCGATGGTCCTCGCGGGTCTTGCCCTCGCCGATACCCAGGTTCATCAGGCGCGACAGGCACGGCAGCACGTCGATGGGCGGGTAAACGCCGCGGCGATGCAGGTGCCGTGAGAGCACGATCTGACCCTCGGTGATGTACCCGGTGAGGTCGGGGATCGGGTGCGTGATGTCGTCGTCAGGCATGGTGAGGATCGGGAGCTGCGTAACGGAGCCCTTGCGGCCCTTGATGCGGCCGGCGCGCTCGTAGATGGTCGAGAGGTCGGTGTACATGTAGCCAGGATAGCCACGACGACCAGGGACTTCTTCACGAGCGGTGGAGACTTCGCGCAGCGCCTCGCAGTAGTTCGTCATGTCCGAGAGGACGACGAGCACCTGCATGTCCTTCTCGAACGCGAGGTACTCTGCGACCGTGAGGGCGACCTTCGGGGTCAGCAGACGCTCGACCGTCGGGTCGTCGGCGAGGTTCATGAAGAACACGACTCGCTCGAGAGCACCGGTGGACTCGAACTGCTGCATGAAGTAGGCAGCCTCGCGGTGGGTGATACCCATCGCACCGAAGACGATGGCGAACTCTTCGCCGGAGTTGACGCGTGCCTGCCGGATGATCTGGGCGGCAAGGTCGTTCGCCGGCAGACCCGAGCCGGAGAAGATCGGCAGCTTCTGACCGCGGACGAGCGTGTTCAGGCCGTCGATGGCCGAGATGCCCGTCTCGATGAAGTCAGCCGGTTGTTCGCGGCAGTACGGGTTGATCGGCGAACCGGTGATGTCGAGGCGCTTCTCGGGAATGATCGGCGCTCCACCATCGATCGGCTTGCCGGTGCCGGCCAGGATGCGGCCGAGCAGATCAGGCGAGACGTCGACCTTCGCGACCTCTTCAAGGAAGCGGATGCGCGTTGTGTCGATGTCGATGCCCTGCGTGCCTTCGAACACCTGGATGACTGCCATATCACCGGAGACTTCAAGCACCTGACCGCTGCGCTCGCCGCCGTCCGGCATGATGATGGCCACCATCTCGTTGTAGGAGACGTTGTGCACGTTCTCCACGAAGACGAGCGGACCGGTGACGTATGAGACCGTCTGGTACTCGACTGAAAGCAGTGACTGGCCGAGGGTGGCTTCCGGGGTCATCTACATCACCTCGATTCCGGCGATCTCGTCCGAGATCTGCGCGACCATCTCCTGCATGCGGGCGATAGCGCGTTCGTGGTCGGTGGTCTTAAGCGTCGCGATCTCTTCCCGCATCGGCAGCTGCATGATCTGCCTGAGGGAGACACCGCGCGACATCGCCTGCGTGGCGGCATCGTAGTACGCAAGAATGGAGCGGAGCAGCCAGTACGCCTTCTTCGGCGGGCAGTAGGCGTCGACGGCGTCGAACGCGAACTGCTGCAGGAAGTCTTCGCGGAGCATGCGGGCGACCTCGAGGATGATCTTCTCGGTCTCAGGCAGTGCGTCCGGGCCGACCAGCTGCACGATCTCCTGGAGCTCGGTTTCCTTCTGGAGCAGGAACATCGCACGCTCGCGGACATCGGCCCAATCCTGCGCGACCTCTTCCTCGAACCACGGACGTACCTGACCCAGGAACAGGGTGTACGACTTGGTCCAGGAAATGGCCGGGAAGTGACGGCGATGTGCAAGCGACGTGTCGAGTGCCCAGAACGCACCGGTGACGCGAAGTGAGTTCTGCGTCATCGGCTCGGACATGTCGCCACCAGGAGGTGATACGGCGCCGACCATCGTGACCGACCCGACGCGCTCCTCGGTACCGAGCGACGCGCAACGGCCGGAGCGCTCGTAGAACGCTGCGAGACGCGTTGCGAGGTACGCGGGATAGCCTTCCTCGCCAGGCATCTCTTCGAGTCGACCGGAGACCTCGCGGAGTGCCTCGCCCCAACGGGACGTGGAGTCGGCCATCATCGCGACGTTGTACCCCATGTCACGGTAGAACTCCGCCAGCGTGACGCCCGTGTAGATCGAGGCTTCACGCGCGGCGACCGGCATGTTCGAGGTATTCGCCACGAGAACGGTACGGTCCATGAGCTTGGATCCCGTGCGGGGGTCCTCCAGCTCCGGGAACTCCTTGAGTACCTCGGTCATCTCGTTGCCGCGCTCGCCGCAACCAACGTAGACGATGATGTCGACGTCGGCCCACTTGGCCAGCGACTGCTGGGTGACCGTCTTACCCGTTCCGAATCCGCCCGGGATGATGGCGTTGCCGCCGAGGGCGATTGGGAAGAACGTGTCGAGGATCCGCATACCCGTCAGGAACGGGGTCGTCGGATCGAGCTTGCGAGCGTAGGGGCGACCCTGACGTACCGGCCACCACTGGCTCATGCGGATTTCCTTGTCGCCATCAAGAACAGCGACAACGGCGTCCACCGTGTACGACCCGGGAGCGATGACGTTCGTCACTTTGCCCTTGACGCCCGGAGGCACCATGACCTTGTGAAGTACCGTCGGGCTCTCGGGGACAGTACCGACGACGTCGCCCTCGACGAGCTCCTGGCCCACCTCGATAACCGGGGTGTACTCCCAGAGCTTTTCGTGGTCGAGTGCCGAGACGGTCGTACCGCGCGCGATGAAGTCACTGCCCGTCTGGGACGCGATCACCGGCAGCGGTCTTTGGATGCCGTCATAGATAGAAGACAGCAGGCCAGGACCCAGCTCAAGCTTGAGCGGACCCTCCGTCGACTCGACAGGCTCGCCGACCTTCAGACCCGAGGTGTCCTCGTATACCTGAATCGTCGCATGCGTACCTTCGAGTCGAATGACCTCGCCCATCAGGCCGGCAGCGCCGACCCGGACAACGTCATACATCTTGATGCCGATCATGCCGTCAGCGACGACGACCGGACCGGTGATCTTGGACAGCGTTCCGAGAATCATCAGCCTCGCCTCAGTGTGATGTCGAATCCGATTGCCCGTCGGATCAGGCGTGACAAATACGCCCTGTGATCCTCATCCGTATGCAGCTTCTCGCGTATCGGAAGTGAGATTACGATCGGCCGGTACGTCGAGTTGATCTTCTGCTGCGTTCTTTCGTCAATGTCGGCCATGAAAGCCTCGTTGACAGCGACGATTCCACTGGAGTCGTCGTCGATCAGTTCGTTCAGGCGCTTCCGTGCTTCTTCGGGAGAGTCGACAGTGATGACGTCAACGCCCGCGAGCCGGAAACCGTCGCCCGTATCGGTGTCGGTGAGTACGACGAGCTTATACAACGATGAGCTCCTCCCTCATCCGCTCCATGGGCATGCCTACCGAGATACCCTTGACGATGATGCGCAGGTTGGTGACTTCGTTGGCCTTCATCCACAAGTAGCCGATGATGATGCCAACGCCGAGTGGATCGCCACGGCCGACAGCGAATGCCCGCCGCATAAGGTAATCCTCCAACGCACGCTCAAAGACCGAGACCGATCCCGATTCGATGTACTTGATTGCAACCTCTTCAACCGGGCGCCCGTACGGCGTTCGTTTGAGTCGGTCGTACACCTCATCAACATCGGACATGCTCGCCAAGTCGCGGAACAGCGCCTCGGTCACGAACATACCTCCCGGCAAGAAGAACCGGAGGGCGTCCTGGTCACCGAGGTCCGCATTGAGAAGCCGGAAACAGGTGAGCAGGTTGATCGTGTCGATCTGTGTGCCAAGGAAGCGCCGTGAGAGCTGCTGGTTCACACCATGGCCCCTCAGACGCTTCGCGGCCCATTCCGTGTAGTACTTATCGAGCGCGAGCTCGAGAACCGCAAGGTTCCCGCTCTCTACATACTCTGGCATCGCCGCGCGAAGCGGCACCGCGAACGGCAGCTTCCACGTCGAGAGCGTGTCGACCACGCCCTTGACGCTCTGCTGACGCGAGAGCTCGTCGAGGTCGATCTGAGAAAGCTGAGCGACCGCGACCATACTTTCGGTGATCTCTTCGGATGACAGGCTCATGTGGCGGCCACGGATGACCGTCTTGATGTTGAACAAGTCCCATCTGCCGAGAAGCGCACCAAGAACCTCGAGCGACTCGTCGTTCACGAGCGAAAGCACCTTACGGAACGTGCGGACCATGTTGTCCTTGAGTGCGAGGTCGATCTGCCCGGTCGAACGACCGTGCAGCAACCGTTCCTCAAGCTCGGGAGCATACTCGGTCTCCATGAGACTCGTGATGATCCCGCCAAGGTCCTTGGCCTGCATGAGGCCATCCATGAACGCCTGCTTGAGCAGTCGTGAACGCATGCCACGAACCCGGGCATTGCAATACCCGTAGTCCCTCTTGGATGGGCTCACGCGCTTCATGGTCGTGGTGCTACTCATTGGCCCAGGATCTCCGCCACGCGAGCCTGCGCGAGCGAGCGTACCTTCGCGAGTCTCGACTCGAACGTGTTGCGGCGAGTGATCCTACCGCCATGCATGGTCGCCACAAGACCGCCGGCAAGCGGAGCTCCCGCTTTCACCGTACAGCCTGCGTTCAGCGATGAGACGACCTTCTCGGCCAACGCGACGTCGGCGGGATCCACGAGGACCTCGCATTCGCCGGTCATGCCGGTCAGGGCCTCAGCGGCAAGCGCTGTGAAGACCTTCTCGTACTCCCCCGTGCCACGGAGTTTGCTGAGCTTGACCAGCGCGTCGTCGAAGACACCGTCGACAGCACGGTCTCGCACGGCGGCAAGCGCCTTCTTGTTCTCAAGCCTCGCGGCGTTGAGTGTCTTGCCCGCCTTCGCCGTCACAACTTCTTCGACGACGGCGAGCTTCTGTGCTTTGATGCGGTCCGCCTCGCGGCGGGCCTCCTCCTTCACAGAAGCAGCCTGCGCTTCCGCAACCCTGAGGATCTCGCTGCACTCCGCGTCAGCTTGCTCTTCCAAAGCTCGGAAGATGTCCTCTATCGCCATGACCGATCCTTCCCCGCGTGTGTTGCGCGTCGGACGTGCTTCCGTCGTCAGAACTACGCGGTACCGATCATGAACGCGATAACGAAGCCGAGAAGGGCGATGATCTCAGGAAGTGCCTGCAGAACGATGATGTTCGTCGCGACTTCGGGACGCTCAGCGAGCGTGCCAGCGCCGGCAGCACCGATCTTTGCCTGGGCATAACCAGCAGCAAGAGCGGAAACGCTCATGGACGCACCAGCTGCGATCGCCTTTGCAACGCCCACGCGGTAGTCCACGGGGACGGTGCTCTCGGCTGCCTGTGCGAATGCCATGGCCGGGACGACCATGGTAGCTACGAAAGCGCTACCGAATACCTTCCTTGCGAGCTTGTTGTCGATCATTAGCTCTCTTCACCTCCGGTTTTGTGGAACGGCTCATACTCTGACTTGCTCGTCTCGTAGTACTTCTGACCGAGTTCGTAGAAGTTGAGACGTAGTGCATGAATGGTGGGCGTGAACGCTGCCAGCGCAAGGTGCAACGCGTGGAACAGCACCGCCACGATGATGCCGACAACCAACGGCATACTCTCGGCCATCTTGTTGATGGCGCTTGCGAAGATGGCGTCAGACAAACCGACTGCCATGATACGAATGTAGCTTGCCGTGTTGGAGACAAGCTCGAGTGTCTCGATGACTCCCATGAAACCGCCGTAGCGAAGCACGGCGTAGACCGAGACGACCAGGATGATAGCGCCGAGGATCTGCACCATCGGCTGCACTGCACCACTGAGCAGGTACGCTGCAACGGCGAACACGATCCCGCCGAGGAAGAGCCCGGCGAGCCCGCCCTTGACCCAGGCATGCTTCAGATGCTTGGTCCTCACGGCGTTCACTACGCCCAGGACGAGTCCGAACATCATCTGGATCACGCCAAGCCCGAGCGCCATCGCCATCAAGGGCAAGACGCTTGCTTCTCGGTTGTACGGGAGTACGAAGTCCCCGAAGAGCGGAATCTTCTGAATGACGCCGGCTTCCCACAGGATGCCGCCGAAGAACTCACCATAGAAGAAGCCGAAGATAATGGCTGCGGTGGCAGCAGGGCCCATCAGGCCGGTGGCCATCTGGACGCCCTTGTTGTCCTTGAACTTGAACCGCATCCACAAGATGATCGCGAGCATGATGGCGCCGTAGCCGATATCGCCGACGATCATACCGAAGATGAGCGGGAAGCTGATCGCCCAGACGAGCGACGGGTCCACGGTTCCGTACTGTGGCTTGCCGCCCATCAGGAAGCCCATGACCCACTCGGACGGCTGAACCCACTTCGGGTTGTTGAGCGCGACAGGCGTCTCTTCGAACTCGTGCTCATCGATCTCGAGCTGGTTGATGATGACGTCGGTGTTGAAGCGCTCGACGACGGCCCTGCGGAGCGGCTTCACGTGCTCAACAGGGAGCCAACCGGTGATGACGAATGCGTACTCCGTCTGGCCGAACTTCGGGATCGCGCTGATCTCCTCGACCTTGTCCGAGAGGACATCGCGAATCGTGGAGAGCTTCACGTACCACTTGACCGACATGTCGTGCAGTTCGGTCCGGACTTCCTCAAGGCGCTTCGGCAGGCTCGCGCGGCGCTCCTTGATATGGTCATATGCCACGTCGAACGGCATATCCTGGAATTCGGAGGGAAGGCGGATCTGGTTCACGTTCTCCATAGCGAGGAACTTGTGCACGCCCTCGGAGTACTTGCGGGCGAAGACCACGATGACGGCGGTCGTCTCTTCATCCACGTCTGTGGAGACGATCTCGCACTGGCTCTTCGTGATCTCGTCGAGCTCCTTCTTGAGCTCCTCAAGCGCGCCCTTGTAGCGGCGCTCAACGAGCAATGCGACCGAGTCATACGTCCCGGTCGTGACGATCTGCTTTGCGAGCGGCTGAATCTTGTGGAGAATCGGCTCGTAGCGAGCCAGAAGCGCGAGTTCCGCTTCCATGTTGGACTGCGCCTGCGCCAGGCTCGAGGTACGATCCTCGACCTGCTCGATGACCTCGGTCACCTCTTGCGCGAGTTCGCGGGCGTCCATGCTCCACAGCTGAAGGTACTGCTTCTCGCGTTCGACCTCGTCGATGGTCTCGGCAGGAAGGCTGAGCGCCTTCACGATCGAGCGGAGACGGAGGAGAAGATCCTCCATGCGCTCCTTCTCAGCTGCCTGGCCCTCAACGACTGACATCTGGTCGAGTGGGATCTCGCCTTTGTTGATCTTCTTCGAGAGGTCTTCGATGTGCAGCGTCCCGATATCGTGAAGCAAGCTCACGACATCATAGAAGCGGTTCTTCGGCCCGATCAGTTCGACCTTGGCCATTGGGACCAACATGCCTGAACCCTCCCCCCCTGGTACGGGTAACGGTACGTACGTACAGGAACTGCGTCAGACCGAGATAACCATGGATACGACGGCATCCACGGCGTCGGAGTGGCGCTTATCCAACTGACTCTTGAGAGCGTCGGCGTCGACCGTGATCTGCTCGCGCAGCACAGCTGCCTCGCTCTCCGCGCTAGAAATCGCGGTCTCGCTGTGCTTCTTGGCGGCCTTGTCTGCGTCCGTCTCGGCGGTACGCAAGATGTCGGTTGCCGCTTTGCGAGCATCGCTGACGATCTTCTCGGACTGGGTCTTTGCAGCGAGGACACGCCCGGAGATCTCCATCTCCTTCTCGCGAATCTGGTACAGAGGCGAGTTGGCGTCCTTGTTGACGACGTCCTGATGGAATCGAATCTCCTCCAGAACCTTCTCGTCCATGGATCACTCCTTCATCCGGTGCTCTTGCAGGTCCGATCCGGACGCAGTTCCGGACTGGATACAGAACCACTGCCGATCGACACCCGCGTGCCGATCTGGTTCGTTTGCGCGAACCAACGACGCACGGCGCACTAATGCCGGTGTCATGGGGAGTTTTCGCCGTGGGCGAAGGTGTTTCCTGCAAGGAAACCTGAATTTTGTAGCAGGAGTGTGCGAGGGGCGTCTGAGCCGCTCGGCGAACTAGACCTGCAAGCGGCCCATCCGCAGCGCGAACCCGCACGCGAGTTCGTAGTTGATGGTCCCCGCGTGCTCCGCAAGCTCGTCCATGACGATGCGTTCGGCACCCTGTTCGCCAACGAGAACGACCTCGTCACCAGCGGTCACACCGAGCCGGTCCGGCACCTCGATCATCATCTGGTCCATGCACACGCGCCCGACCTGACGGCATCGAGCACCACGGATGAGGACTTCCATACTGTTCGAGAGGACGCGATGAACGCCGTCTGCATACCCCATGGGCACCGTGGCGATGGTGGTGGGCCCGCCGGCGTGATACGTGAAGCCGTACGACACGCCGTCACCAAGCCCGATGCGCTTCACGAGCGAGACACGCGCCTTGACCGACATGGCCGGCGCAAGCTCGATCTTCCCGTACGTCGAGGGTGCGGGATGCAGCCCGTAGATGGCGATGCCGCAGCGCACCATGTCGTAGTGCGTCTCGGGGTGGAGGATCGTCGCGGCGCTGTTGGCCGCGTGCACGATCGAGGGCAGCACCTTCTCGGAGCGCATCCTGTCGATCGCGCGGCGGAACCGGTCGACCTGGCCGTCGAACTCCCAATCGCCCGGGGCATCCGCAGTGGCGAAGTGCGTGAAGACGCCCTCCATCTCGATGCCCGGCAGACCCTTGAGCCACGCGACCATGTCGTGGGCCTCCTCGGCGCGAACGCCGATGCGGTTCATGCCCGAGTCGACCTTCAGGTGATAGCGCACCGTCACGTCGGCGAGCGTGGCCGCCCGGCTGAGCGCGACGGCGAATTCGCGGGAGTACAGCGTGGGGATCACCCCCAGCTCGACGACAAGTCCGACGCCGGAGACCGGGGGCTCGCTCAGAATGTGCAGCGGCGCCGTGATCCCGCCTTCACGCAGCGTGGCGGCTTCTTCGAGCGTGGCGACGCCGAGGCGATCGGCGCCGCCCGTAAGCGCGGCATTCGCGGCCGTGAGCGAGCCGTGACCGTAGCCGTCGGCCTTCACGACCGCCATGAATCGCGTCTCCGGCCGCGTCAGCGCCTTGAGCGCGCGGACATTGCGTGTGATCGCTGCGGCGTCGATCTCCACCCACGCGGAGCGCCGATACGTCATGCGCTACTCTCCCGCGACCAGCGAGCGAACGATATCCGACTTGCTGATGATGCCCACGAGCTTCTCGCCCTCAAGCACAGGCACGCGGCTGACCTCACGCTCGACCATGAGCGTCGCAAGGTCCTCGACGGTCGCATCGGCCTGCACGGTGACCGGCTCGACGGTCATGACATCCTCGACTGTAGCGCCAACCGCCTTCTTGAGCTCGCTTTCGAAGCGAGTCGTCGACGGCGGGTACATGATGAAGCCGTCAAGCAGGTGGATATACGTGGGGAACTCGATTCGCACGTCCTGCATGATGAGGTCGCCTTCGGTGACGATTCCTACAAGCTTCTCACCATCGAGCACGGGCAGTGCGCCAACGCGATGCTCGACCATGAGCTTCGCGGCGTCGGTCACGGTGAGTTCGCGGGCGACGGTGAGCGGGTTTGCGGTCATGATGTCGCGAGCGGTGCGTCCCATGGTTCCTCCAAAGCGTCGACCGGCGCGCAGCCGGAGTTTCGTCATAGTGGGATTCTACCCGAGGAAGCCGTGACCTGCGCTAGCCGAGAATCTCCCGGACCGCCGCAGGCACGTACCCGGGC
>CAZGNF010000041.1:0-11855 GCA_964527045.1 uncultured Coriobacteriaceae bacterium
GGTGAGCGAACCCGACATGCGCACCCCCGAGGAAGCGCGACGTTTCGCGCAGAAGCTGCGCCTCATCATGCTCAACCTCGGTGTCAGCGATTGCAGCATGGAGGAAGGCTCCATGCGCGTTGATGGCAACGTCTCCATCCGGCTGCGCGGCGAGACCGAGCTTGGCACCAAGACCGAGATCAAGAACATGAACTCGTTCAGAGCACTCCACGATGCACTCGCCTTCGAAATCGTCCGTCAGGCCGAGGTGATCGATGGGGGTGGACGCGTCGTGCAGGAGACGCGCCACTGGGACGTAACCGCCAAGCGGACAAGCGCATTGCGCTCCAAGGAAGAGGCGCACGACTATCGCTACTTCCCCGAGCCTGATATGGTCCCGTTCGAATTCAGTGCCGAGTGGATCGACGCAATCCGCTCGCGCTTGCCCGAGCTCCCGGATGCGCGGCGCGAGCGCTTCGTGCGTGACTATGGCCTCTCGGCAAGCGACGCCCGATCGCTTTCCGAGGATGTCGAGTTTGCAGCGTATTTCGAGGAGGCGGTGGCGCTCGCCGGGACTGCGCTCGCAAAGCCGCTCGCGAACTGGGCGCTCGGCGACCTCTCGGCGCACCTCAATGCGGCATCGGTCACCGTGGCCGACGTGAAGGTCACCTCCGCGATGCTTGCCGAGCTCGTAGAGCTCGTCGATGCAGGCACCATATCGGGCAAGCAAGCCAAGCAGGTCTTCGCCGAGATGGCGGAGTCTGGCGATGCACCAGGCGCGATCGTCGAGCTGCGCGGCATGAAGCAGGTGAGTGACACGGATGCCATCGAGGAGGCTATCGATCGCGTGATCGCCCAGAATCCGGACGAGGTCGCCACATATCGCGCCGGCAAGATCACACTCATCGGCTGGTTCGTCGGACAGGTCATGCGCGAGATGCGCGGCCAGGGCAATCCATCACTGGTGAACGAGATCCTCGTCAAGAAACTAGGCTGATCACATGGGCGATTCGCCACGTTCGTTCGCGGTCTTGACCGACAGCACCGCCGACCTGCCAATGGTGATGGCGGCCGAGCGCGACGTCAGCGTCGTTCCCTTGCTCGTGAGCTTCGGAGATGACTCCTTCCCTGACGGCACGCTCACACAGCCGCAGTTCTTCGAGCGAATGGCCACCGCGCCGAAGCTGCCAACCACCTCGCAGCCTTCAGTGGGTGCCTTCACTGAGGCGTACGAGCGTGCACTTGAGTCGGCAGCGGAGGTCATATCAATCCACATCTCCTCCGGACTGTCGGGTACAGTCGCCGCAGCTCGTCAGGCCGCAGAGGGGTTCGGTGGACGGGTGCACGTTTTCGACTCGCACAACCTTTCCGGTGGGCTTGCGCTTCAGGTGTTGGATGCCGCGGACGCGCGCGACGCTGGTCTTGCCACAGTCGACGCCATCGCACGACTTGAGAAGACGCGGGACCGCGCCAAGATGATCGTCGGGCTCGATTCGCTCGAGAACCTCGCACGAGGCGGTCGCATAGGGAAGGTGTCGGCGTTTGTCGGCTCTCTGCTCGACTTGAAGGTGACGCTCACGCTTGATGAAGACGGCAAGTTCACGCCGGTGAAGCGCACTCGCGGCGAGAAAGCGGCGCTTGCACACACACTTGACTGGATCGAAGAGGCGATGGGTGGCGTCCGAACCGGACTCTTCGCGGTGGGGCATGCCATGACCGCCGAGCGGGCAGGTAGGATCCGCGATCAGATCGCGGAGCGTTTCGACGCAACTGACATCATCATGTACGAAGCCGGATCGGTCGTCTCGACCCACACGGGTACCGTGTGGGGAGTCGCCGTCCTTCCGGCTTCGGTGTAGGCGAGGAGTCGCTATGGCCGGTAGGCAGCGCAAGCCGATGAAGCCCGGGGAGGGGCAGCAGCCCAACCGTGGGACAGGTCCCTGGAAGGGCCAGGGCGCCGCGTCGTCGGGTGCTCGGTATCTTGAATCGTGTCGACGGCGCGCGATCGCCGTGAAGAGCAAGCGGGAGTTCGGTCAACTCAATGTCGAGACGCTCGTCTACGTCGCCTGCGAGCACCGCCTGGTGACAATGCGCCTGGGAGCGATCAAGAGCCTTGAGGCCGGCGACACCAAGCGTCACCTTTCGGCGCTCAGGAGTATCGAACGATGCGAGGCCGCGGGCCCCGCGGTACGCACTGCGGCGTACCAGGCAGCGAATGTTGTGCAGGCTCGGATGGAAGCGAAGTAGCCACCCCCGTCGGGAGTTTCGCAGACGAGCCGTCTGACCTCAGGAGATACCGTGAGGCAGCAATTAGGAACCGTTGAGCATACATTGAGTACCGTACAGCGGCAAATCTGGCAATTCGCAAAATAGCCCTTGCGCCTTCGATATGCATGCCGTATCGTCGTTCTTGTCCCGAGAGGTCGGATCGGGCGAACCGCGAAAGGTAGCGTACCAGTAGCTGCCGGCGGGGTACCTGAAGGAGAGGCTCAGCGCAAGCAGTGCCCGCCCGGATGGTGGCTCCAAAGGTGTGAAACGGGAAGCTGCGGATTAGTGGATCTCGCCGGACGAGGTTTCTCGGGACACCTTTTTGTCTCGCGCAGGGCCGGGTCTTCTGCCCCGGCCCTTTTGTGCGCACTGTGCCCCAGCGAGTCAGTCTAGGACAGCGCATCTCAGGCTTCCTCAGGATTCCCAAAATCCGGTGCAATTCGTCTCACGGCGGGGCATACTATCTACGAATCGTGAATGTCTAACGAAGTCTGTCGGCAAATGGTTAGCGCCGTCAGCCCCCGGAGGCGACGCAGAAGGTACTTTGTGAATGCGTGCGCAAGGGGGTGACCTGTCATCATGGATTCGACCACCAATGAGTCCTCGGCGAGGGTCCGATTCAATCTCTGGAGCGTCTTGGTCGTAGGCGCTGCGCTGCTCTCAGTCACGCTCCTCGTATCGTTCACGGGGGATGTCGGCACCTACTGGCCGCTGTATATCATCCCGATAGTTCTTGGCGCGACGTTCTTCAACGTCGCGGGGGCAGTGCTCTCCGCAGTCGCCTGTGTTGCCGCAGTCCTTGCTGTCGTGCCATCCGGTGTGCTCGACAATGGGTTCGGCGTGCAACTGGCGCTGGGGCTTGGGGCGTTCGCGGCAGTCGGCATCTTCGTTGGCGTCAGAACAGCGAGATCGATCAAACACGAGCACGCACTGGCCAAGGCCTCGTATCGGGACGAAGAGACGGGCTTGTACAAGCCCGAGTACTTCCGTCAGCGCCTGATCGAGGAGACTCGCCGCGCGACGAGACATGACGTTGAGGTCGGACTACTGGTGGTACGCGTTGACGGCCTAGCTGCATTTCGGAGCACCTTCGGCGCGTACAAGACGGGTCTGTTGTTGGAGCACCTCGCCGATATCCTGCGTATCACCGTTCGCGACACGGACATTGTCGGGCGGTACGGGCCTGAGGCCTTCGGCGTCTTACTTCCGTTTGCCAGCCCGGCCGAAGCGATGCTTGTGTCAGATCGTGTACGCCGTGCGGCATGCGAAGCCGAGTTCGAAGGCGACGTCCTTCAGCCATCCACTCACTGCCCGGTGAGCGTCGCCTCGGTGTCGTTTCCCACGGAAGCATCGTCGCTCGAGTCGTTCGTTGCGCTGGCAGCTGACCGTCTCGGTGACACAGCACCCGATCACGGAATCCCGACGCGCAGCACGACGTTGAGACTGAAAGAGGCTCACTCGTGAAGACGCTCCGCGCTGCGGTGCCGCTGATGCTATTCTGGCTCGTCCTGACGGCGTCGGTGCGGCCGGTCGATCTTGCCATCGGCGTTGTAGTGTCGGCACTGCTTGGATGGTGGGCAGCGAGTGCGCTCTGGCGGGATGCCGAGCCTCCGATTCTCACCCTTCGCCAGTCCTGGAGATTCTGTCTCTACATCCCGTGGCTTCTCAAGGAGATCGTGGTCGCAGCCGTGGGTGTGGCCGAGAAGGTCCTGGACCCGGCGATGCCAGTGGATCCTTGCGTGATCGTGCACCGTAGTCCGCTCACTCGCCCGGTATCCCGAGTCGCGTTCGCAAACTCGATAACGCTCACGCCGGGCACCCTCACGCTCGACATGGAAGACGGTGCTTTCACGGTTCACTGCCTTGCACCGGACTTCGCTGCAGGGATTGAGAATGGCGATATGGAACGCCGGATTCACCGGGTATTCGAGGAGTGAGCGATGCGCGCGTTCTTCTGGGGGCTTGGCATCTTCATGCTGGCGAACACGTTTCTCTGTCTGCTGCGCGCCTATCTGGGCCCGACCGTGGCGGACCGGATACTCGCCGTGAACATCGTCGGCACCAAGACGCTCGTGGTGCTCGTTCTGCTGTCGTACATCTTTGGGCGCGGCCTCTATCTGGACGTTGCGCTCGTCTACGGGCTGCTGAACTTCCTCGTGACTATCGTGGCGGCCCGATTCATGGAGACCGGTCGCCTGCGAGGTGAGACCACGTGAGCGCGATCGAGGCGGTCATCGACACGATTGCAGCGGTGCTATGTATCGTGGGGGCCTTCTTCTTCTTCGTTGGGACCGTGGGAATCCTACGACTGCCGGACTTCTACTCGCGAACCCATGCGGCCACCAAGTGCGACACGGTCGGAGCGGGCTCGGTACTGCTGGGACTGGCGCTCCTTCAGGGCTTCGATCCAGCTACGCTCAAGTTGCTGCTCCTTGCTGTTCTCGTGCTGATCTCCAGCCCCACGGCGGGTCACGCACTCTCGCGAGCGGTCTACCGCGGCGGGCTTGAGCCGTGGACCCGTCCCGGACACACGTCGGGAGGAGGAGTCTCATGAGCCAAGCATTCGACCTGTTGCTCGTCGGACTGCTCATCGCGTGCGCTGCGGCGGTGATCCGGACGAAGGACCTGCTCGGCGCGACGATCATCTTCTCGGCGTACAGCCTGGTCATGTGCCTGATCTGGCTCCATCGTGGCGCTCCGGATGTTGCGATGACGGAGGCCGCCGTGGGTGCCGGCGTTACGACAGTCCTCTTCCTGGTGACCATCGGGCGGACTGTGAGGCGTGAGCGATGAAGCGAGCCCTCATAGCCGCATTCCTGATCCTGGTGTCGTTGCCGCTGCTGTACGCCATGTCACAGCTTCCACAGCATGGTAGCGCCACATCTCCGGCGTACACGCACATCGCACCCCGCTATCTGGAGCGAGGGCCGGAAGAGGCAGGCGCCGAGAATGTGGTGACCGACGTGATTCTGAACTATCGCGGCTTCGACACGAATGGCGAAGTCACGGTCATCTTCACGTCACTCGCTGCGGTGCTTGCAGTGCTCCTGGCGGGCCGCGAGGGCGACGACCGGTCCGCCAGTGAGCCATGTGACACCACCGCGCCGGGGGTGAGTCCCGTGTCGTCCTTCGTCGTCAGGCTGCTCTCGCCGTTCGTCGCGATCTTTGCGGTGTACGTGGTCATGAACGGACACATCTCACCGGGCGGAGGCTTCCAGGGCGGTACTGTGTTCGGCGCGTTGCTCATCCTGGCGACCGTGGTGCTCGGCAAGGCGACTGCCCAGAAGCTCCAGCCGGCACGGATCCGTGGACTCCTGCAGGCGGCCGCGCCACTGACGTTCATCGCCGTTGGTGTTGTAGGACTCATCATGTTCGGCGACTACCTGGCGTTTCCGAAGACGGCCGCCCTTGCATGGATGCGGACGCTCTGGTTGATCGTCATTGAAGTCGGCATCGGCGTTGGCGGAGCCTCGATCATCTCGGCGATCTTCTGGCAGATGGGGGGCGACCGATGATCGTCCACCTGTGGCAGAACATCGACTACGTCGCCTCTGTGGTCCTGTTCTGCATCGGGCTCTACTGCGTGATCACCAAGAACAACCTCATCAAGAAGTTCATCGGGCTGAACATCATGGAGACATCGGTGTTCGCCTTCATCGTCGCACTTGGCGTTGTGGATGGCGGTGACGCGCCGATCATGGGAGCTGGCGCGCGCGCGCCATTCACGAACCCGATCCCTCAGGCGCTGATCCTTACCGGCATCGTCGTCGCAGTGAGCACGACCGCGCTCGCCCTGAGTCTCGTGATCCGCATCTACGAGCACTGCGGCACCATCGAGGCCGACGAGCTGAGGGAGATGGAATGACATGACGGCATCGTCCCTGCTCGTCGGCATCATCGTAGTGCCGCTCGCGGGCGCCGTGCTCACACCCGTCGTCGGGGGCCGGGCAGCGCAGCGGGCATGGCTGTGGGCCACGACTGTCATGGTCGCCACGTCGGTCATCGCCGCTGCCTTGGTCGTGCAGGTCGCAAGCACAGGGCCGTTCTCGGCGTTTCTGGGCGGATGGGAGCGGCCGTACGGCATCGAGCTGAGGTTCGACGAGTTCAGCGCATCAGTCGCCATCATCTGCCTTCTCGGGCTCCTGGCCATCGTGTTCTCGCAGCAGTACGCCGCCAAGGAGCTGCCGCCAGCTCGCCTTGGCACGTATTACACGCTCTTGCTGCTGAATCTCACCGGCATGCTTGGGTTCGTCGTGACGGGCGACATCTTCAACCTGTTCGTGTTCATGGAGATCCTGTCGCTCTCCGGATACGCGCTTGTGGCGATCAGTGGCGAGCGGACTGCCGAGATGGCTGCCTTCAAGTACCTGGTGATGGGCGCCGTGTCCTCGCTTCTGGTGCTCTTCGCCATCGGCCTGCTGTACGCGCTCACGGGCAGTCTGAACATGGCGGACATCAGCGCCAGGCTTGCTGACGCTCCCGCGGCGCCCGCGATGCTCGCGCTCGCCCTGCTCACAACCGGCTTCATGGTGAAGGCGGCGCTCTTCCCGTTGCATGTGTGGCTACCCGACGCTCACGCGATTGCACCGAGCCCGGTGAGCGCGATTCTTTCAGGGCTTGTCGTCAAGACCGGCCTGCTTGGCATGATCAGGATCTACCAGATCTACTACGGCGCGAAGGTGCTGGACCTCTCGTCGCTCAACACTGTGCTCGTATGGCTGGGCGCCATTTCGATCGTGATGGGAGCGTTCTTCGCTATCTTCCAGGAAGACATCAAGATGATGCTGGCATACTCCACGATCTCGAACATCGGCTACATCGTTATGGGACTTGGGCTGGCGTCGCAGTACGGCATCATCGGCGCGACGGTGCACATCTTCAACCACGCACTTATCAAGGCGACGCTCTTCCTGGGTGCGGGGGCGCTGATCTACAGAACCGGATACCGCAACCTCTCAGACTTGCGCGGCGTGGGTCGCTCGATGCCGTTCACAACTGCTGCGATCTCGGTGGGAGCAATCTCGATCGTGGGCATGCCGCCGACCGCCGGCTTCCTGTGCAAGTGGTACATCGCGCTCGGTGCGGTCCAGGCAGGTCACCCGGTGTTCGGCGTGGCGCTCGTTTTCGGCGCGCTGTTCATCTTCGTCTACTACATCCGCATGGTGAACTCGTTCTACTTCCAGACGCCGATCCACCCCGAGATCCTTGAGGTGAAAGAGGCCCCGCTTACCATGCTTGTGCCCGTGCTCATCCTTGCGGCGCTCTGTCTCGTGATGGGTCTGCTCGGTCGTATCCCGCTGAGCTTCATCGAGCCTGCGGTGACCAGACTGCTTGGGACGATGGGGGGCTGACGTGGAAGTCACCGACATCCGTCCGATTCTTGCACCGGCGATTTCGTTTGCGTGCACGGGTCTTGTGTTCCTCATGGGGAAGAGTACATTCTGGCGCCGGTTCTGGAGCTTGGGTGCCGCCACCGCGAAGCTCGTGGTGGTCATGTCGATGCTCCCCGGCACGCTCAAGGGAACCGTCTACGTCTTCAAGCTCCTCGACTTCACGCCGGGCATCGGCCTTGGCTTCCGGGCCGATGCGCTCGGCATGTTCTTCGCGGTTGTGAGCTCCACGTTGTGGCTTATCACGACCGTGTATGCGATCGGCTACATGAAGCCCGAGCACGCGAAGGTGCGCTTCTTCGGATTCTTCGCACTATGCGTCTCGACGACGATCGGTATCGCCTTCGCCGAGAACCTGCTCACGCTCTTCCTGTTCTATGAGACCCTGACGATTTGCACGTACCCGCTCGTCATCCATGAGGAGACCCCCGAGGCGATGAAGGCGGGTCGGAAGTACCTGACCTACACGCTCATCGGTGGCGCCTTCGTGTTGCTCGGCTCGATCGTCACGTACCAGATGGCAGGTACGCTCACGCTGAGCAAGCCTGGCATCCTGTCGCTCTCGTCGGGAGTGGGGCCGCTCACGTGGCTGTTCGTGGCGCTCGTCGCGGGATTTGGGGTGAAGGCCGCCATCATGCCGCTGCATGGCTGGCTGCCAAGCGCGATGGTCGCGCCCACCCCGGTAAGCGCGCTGTTGCACGCCGTTGCCGTCGTGAAGGCGGGCGCATTCGGGTTGCTTCGCGTCATCTACAACGTGTACGGCGTAGAGTTGCTGAAGAACCTGCCGGTCATCAATTGGCTTGCGTACCTTGCGGCCTTCACCATTCTGGCCGGCTCGTTCATAGCCATCTACCAGGACAACTTCAAGCGACGGCTCGCCTACTCCACGGTGAGTCAGCTCTCCTACATCATCCTGGGCGCGGCGCTCCTCACGCCGTACGGCGCGACGGCCGCAATCGCGCACATCGCGAACCAGGCCTTCGCGAAGATCACGATGTTCTTTGTCGCTGGCTCCATCCAGCGGACCACGGGCAAAACCCAGATTCATGAGCTCGCCGGGATCGGCTACCGTATGCCGTTCACTATGGCCGCGTACACGGTCGCGGCGCTCAGCTTCATCGGTGTGCCGCTCTTCGCCGGTTTCGTGACCAAGTGGTACCTGTCACTGGGTGCACTGCAATCCGGTCAGTGGTGGTTCGTGCTTGTGATGGTGGCGAGCTCGCTCCTGAACGCCGCCTACTGGTTGCCCGTTATCTACCTCGCATGGTTCAAGGCGCCTCCCGGCGCGAAGCTCGAGATCCACGAGGCGCGACTGACCTTGCTTCTGCCCACGTTGCTGTGCGCCGTGTACGTGATCCTCCTTGGGGTAACGGTCCAAGTTCCCGGACTGCCGTTCTCGCTCGCGCAGGCGGCCGTCAAGTTCGTCTTCGGCATGTGAAGGGGTGACGTGTGGTGGAGACCCAGCTGGTGACATCGATCGTACCGCCGCTGGCGTTCGTGTTGCCGATCATCGGCGCCGCGGGCGTTGTGCCGTTCACCGCGAACGCTCCGCGTCTGCGCAAGGCAGCGCTTGCCGCAATCTGCGTACTCGAGGTGATCGTGGCGATATCGTTCATCCCCGGAGTGCTTGACGGCGCCGAGTATCAGACTCACCTCGTGCAGCTGACCCCCCGCATATGGATGTATCTGCATGTTGATGCGCTGGGAGCGCTCTTCGGCCTGACTGCGAGCGTGCTCTGGCTGCTGGCGCTCGTCTACTCCTTCGGCTACATGGAAGGCGAGCACCGTCTCGGCAGGTACTACGCGTTCTTCATGCTGGCGCTTTCGTGGACGATGGGTGTGGCGTACGCAGGGAATCTGCTTACATTCCTCATCTTCTACGAGCTCTTCTCACTGCTCACGTACCCGCTGATCGTGCATGAGGAGACGCCCGAGGCCATGGCGGCCGGCACCAAGTACATCATCTACATCCTGATCGGTGGCAGTCTCGTGCTGCTCGCCATCGTGTTCACGTTCTTCCTGGCGGGCGACCAGACCCTGGCGGCGCAGGGCGGCCTGCTTGCGCTCTCGATGGGCAAGACCAAGCTGACCGCGGTGTTCTGGTGCTTCGTGGTGGGCTTTGGCGTGAAAGCTGCGCTGGTTCCGCTCCACGGTTGGGTGCCGGACGCGCACCCGGCAGCACCGGCTCCGTTCTCGGCTGTGCTCTCGGGCGTGATGGTTGCCGCGGGCTCGTTCGGCATTATGCGCGTCGTCTTCAACGTCTTTGGCGTGGCGCTGCTACGCGAGCTCGATGTGATGCGGTGGCTCACGTACTTCGCTGCGTTCACGGTGGTATTCGCGGCTCTGCTTGCCGTCAGTCAGGACGATCTGAAGCGACGCCTTGCGTACTCCACGATCAGCCAGATGGGGTATGTCGCGCTGGGAATCGGCTTGCTTGGCGAAGAAGCGGTCACAGGCGCGATGGTGCACATCGCGAACCATGCGTTCATGAAGGGCGCGCTGTTCCTGTGCGCCGGCCTGCTCATCAAGCGAGCGGGAATCCACAAGGTGAGCGACCTGAACGGCATCGCGCAGAAGATGCCTGTGACGACCGCGGCGTTCGCGATCGCGACGCTCGCGATGATCGGCACACCGCCCCTCGCGGGCTTCGTGAGCAAGTGGTTCCTCGGCCTTGGAATGCTTGACGTGGGTGAGCCGTGGTACCTCGCCGTGCTGCTTGGCGGAGCGCTGTTGGCGGCAGTCTACCTGTTGCCGATCGTCTATGCCGCGTACTTCCGGCCACCGAGTGCCGCGGTTGTGGCGCTGCCGGAGCGGACAGGTGCCGAGGCGCCCGCGAGCATGCTGGCGCCGCTTATCGCCGCGGTCGTGCTCGTCATCGTGCTCGGAATCGCGTCGTCACTGCCCGGCATGCCGCTGTCGCTTGCACGACTCGCAGCGGCTATCGCGTTCAAGTAGGGGGAGGGGGCGGGCATGGAGGGCACCGAGGTCGTGACTGCGGTCGAGACCGTCACTACCGCGTATAGCGCGCTGCCGGGCCTCATCGTCGCGCTGCCGCTCGTCTCGGCGCTGCTCGTGCGGCCCCTTGGCAAGCGTTGGCCAGGTGTGCGCAATGCGCTCGTGGTGGGTACGACCGGCGCGGCACTACTCGGCGCTGTCGCGATGATCGGTCCTGTGGGGGCTGCGCATCGGATCGGGTGCGAGGTTCCCGCGATGCTCGGCACCCTCACGTTCACCGTCGACCCCTTCAGCTTGCTCTTTGCGCTGTTCACGACGTTCGTGTGGTTCTGCTCCACGCTGTACTCGCTTGACTACCTCAAGCACGAGCATGCGCACGATCGCTATCACACGACGAGCCTCGTCGTGCTCGCTGCCAACCTGGGAGTCGTGCTTGCCGGCGATCTTGTCACGCTGTACCTGTTCTTCGAGGCACTCGGGCTGGTGGCGTTCCTGCTCGTCATCCATACCGAGACCGAGGATGCGAAGCGCGCGTCGCTCAAGTACCTCTGGATGACGGTGATCGGCGGGTTCATGCTGGTCGGCGGCATCTTCCTCACGTACGCGATCGGCGGCGATGGGACGCTTGCGCCGATCGTTGCCCGTGAGGGGACCGAGACGCTCCGTTGGGTGGCGTCGATACTGCTGGTGCTCGGATTCGGCGTGAAGGCCGGCATGCTGCCGGTCCACGTCTGGCTGCCTGATGCGCACCCGGTCGCGCCAAGTCCGGCGAGCGCGCTGCTCTCCGGCGTCATGATCAAAGCCGGGGCCTACGGCATCTTCCGGACCGTGCTCGTGCTGATGCGGCCGGAAGTCACCGAGCACTTCGAAGAGGCGGCGTGGCACTTCACAAGCCAACTCGGGTTGGTGGTGCTCTGGATCGGCATGGCCACGATGTTCATCGGTGTCATACTCGCCCTCGGGCAGCACAACGCAAAGAGAATGCTTGCGTATCACAGCGTGAGCCAGATGGGGTTCATCCTCGCCGGTCTGGGAGCGGCGGGATATCTGGGCACGCACGGTGCGATGGGTGTTGCCGGTGGCCTCTTCCACGTCGTGAACCATGCGCTGTTCAAGAGTTGTCTCTTTCTCGGGGTGGGCGCGGTGTTCTTCCGCACCGGGGAACTCGACATGTACAAGCTGGGCGGTCTGTGGAAGAAGATGCCCCTGACATTCCTGTTCACGCTCATTGCCGCGGCCGGCATCACCGGCGTGCCGTTGTTC
>CAZGNF010000041.1:11865-13373 GCA_964527045.1 uncultured Coriobacteriaceae bacterium
CCTCATCCACCATGCGCTTGTGGAGGCTGCCGAGTATCACGAGCTCGCATCGCTCGCGTTCGCCGAGAAGATCTTCATCGTGACGTGCGGTGGCACGGCGTGTTCGTTCATCAAGCTCATCGGCTTCGTGTTCCTCGGCAAACCGAAACAGGAGTATGGCCCCGAGGTCACCGACGCCCCGCCGAGGATGCTCACAGCAATGGGGCTGCTCTCGGCGGCTATCATCACGCTCGGTATTGCACCGCAGCTGCTGATCAAGGGCATCTTCGAGCCAGGCTCCGAGCTTTGGGGAATCCATCCGGCGATTCTCGACGAGTATCTTGAGAAGCTGTTCCTCAGCCCGGCAGACCTCATGAGTGTGGCGATCGCGTTTGCCATCGGCGCGACGATATTCGTCGTAGGCATGCGCTTTGGACTCTTCCATCTCAAGGCGCCCAAGTGGTTCGGCGTCGACTACTGGTACGGCAAGGCGGCGCTCGGCCTGATCGCGTTCTGCGGATTCCTCGGCGCGTGGTACGACCTCGCCAGAGGGTTCGTCGGAGACGGGCTGCGCTGGTCGATGTCTCAGTATCGTATCGAGTGGGACCGCATCGAGCGCTCCAGACGGCGGTTGGTGATGACGCTCGCGACAGGTGCGCCGGGTCCAAGAGACCAGCATTTCGTGCAGGGCGCGTACGTCGTCCTTGAGCGAGAACGCCAGGCAACAGTACGCAGGGCCGTGACGGATGCCATGACGGTGGTGCGCGACCGCCCCGAGCACGGTGAGGCTGCCTGTCACGCATACGTCGATGCCGTCCGCGACGTCGCGCAATACATGGCTGGACGCCTCTTCCACGAGCGTATGGGCGTCGTCTCGGACCTCGTGCGCTACGGCATGGCCGAGGAGGTCAGGCACGGTTTCGATGGCGTCGTACGCGACGTCGTTGCGACTCGCGATACCGTGTCGGCTACGGCGCTTGCGGTCGCTGACCGCAGGATGACGGGGGAGAGCGTGACCCGTGAGATCTCGGCTGCGGTGAACCGGATGCTGAGCGATGAGCGCTTCGACTCTCGGCTTGCGGCCCTCGTGGTCATCCCGAACCCGACCGCGCGTGCTGCCGATGCCGCCGAGGCGCTCAGGCAGGCGTTGCCTGACCTTGCGGCGATTCGTGCCTACCGGGCAGAGGGTCTTACGCGCCTGGAGAAGGCCGCACGGTGGCTGAGCGATATCACCAGACTCACCGTCGAGGCGATCACGCAGGAGCGCTCCAGCTGGCTGTTCTCGGACCATCTCGGCGAAGAGAGCATTGTGGGCACGCGGCTCGCCATCCAGCGCTATGCGAGAGACATGAGCTTCAATGTCGCGGTGATCGTTCTGGTTGCGCTCGCATTCATGGTGGCGCTGGGCGTGCGCGGGTAGCGGCAAGCGTGGCGCGGTGCTCGGGCCGACTGCTTGTGTCGCCGACACGACGTGCGTGGTTCAAGTACACTGGAGCCATGGCACGCACAGGCGATACCGACATCTGGAC
>CAZGNF010000041.1:13383-14948 GCA_964527045.1 uncultured Coriobacteriaceae bacterium
CATGCGTGCGGTCATCGCTTCACGCACATGATGGCGCCGCAGGGCGACGGTCTGCTCGAGCTGCTCGAGGTGTTCGCGTCGCATCCCTGTCCGGTCTGCATGTCAGGTCTTGTCGACTGGAGCACGATCGGTCGCGGAGACGACCACGGAGACACGAGCACGGGGGTGTGTTGATGTCATCTGCACGATCCTTGCCCACGATTGCGTTCGTCGGAACGGGCGTGATGGGCCACTCCATGGCAGGACATCTGCTCGATGCCGGGTATCCGCTCGTCGTCTTCAACCGAACCCGCGACAAGGCCGCCGGTCTGGTAGCGCGCGGTGCGCGCTGGGCCTCGAGCGCAGGCGAGGCTGCTTCGCTTGCTGACATCACCATAACCATCGTGGGCTATCCGGTTGACGTTGAGGCTGTGTACCTGGAGCCCGGAGGCATCATCGAGCGCGCCACAGCCGGCAGCGTCGTCATCGACATGACGACATCGACGCCAACACTTGCCATGCGAATCGCCGCCGAGGGTGCCGCTCGTGGAATCCTCGCCCTCGATGCTCCGGTTTCCGGAGGCGACGTCGGTGCGCGCGAGGCACGTCTTACGATCATGGTCGGCGGGGATGACGAGGCGTACGATCGCGTACTCCCGCTGTTCCAGGTGCTCGGCAAGACGGTGACGCACATGGGTGGTCCGGGCCTCGGACAGCACACGAAGATGGCCAACCAGATCGCTATCGCCGGGACCATGCTGAGCGTCGTGGAGGCACTTGCCTACGCGAAGGCGACCGGTCTCGACGCAGAGCGCGTTCTCGGTGCGATTTCCGCAGGGGCCGCCGGATCCTGGTCGATGTCGAACTACGGTCCCCGGATTCTCGCGGGTGATATGGCCGCTGGGTTCTACGTAAAGCACTTCATCAAGGATCTGCGGATTGCGCTTGCCGAGGCCGAGGCTGTCGACCTTGAACTGCCGGGTCTCGATCTTGCGCGGCGCCTCTACGAACGCCTTGCTGAAGCAGGCGGTCAGGACCTCGGCACCCAGGCACTCTGGCAGCTCTACTCGGAGTAGCGCCAGGAGCCGTGTCAGAACCACAGCGTACGCTCTCCTTGGGCCGCTCGTGCGATTGCCAAGGGGGCGATGGCGTTGTCAGGTCAGAGAAGTCCACATCACGTTGTGGTTGATACGCTGTACTGCATGTGCGATACAGCATTCCGTCCAAGCGGCGTCACCATGTTCACCATCATCGAGGGCATGCAGACCACGGTGGTTCTCTCGTCGACTGGGTCCTCGGAACGAGAGACGCGGCCAGTTGCACGAGCCACATTCGTGCTCCAGCACGCTCGCACCGAGGCGCTGACGGACCTTGGCGTGCCTGCGGAGGATCTTGCTGCCGCCGCATTCAGGGATCTGCTCGATCAGCTCGCTGTCACAGCACCAGACAAGGTCGAGTTCATGCGCTGTGTGCAGTTGCGGTTGCGTGCGGCAGTGCGGGCGCGCCCACGGATGCTAGATGAAGTACATGGGGACACGGTCAGCGTCGAGTGCGGATTGGCGCGCCGCACTGCCGCACGCAACCGC
>CAZGNF010000042.1:0-14829 GCA_964527045.1 uncultured Coriobacteriaceae bacterium
CGGACTCGATCGAGGGCATCCCGGTCGTCAAGCAAACCTCCTAGCTACCCGCTCCCCCGCATCGCGCGAGCGACATAGAGCGGCCCCGCGCCGGCTGCATGCGCGGGGCCAAAGTGCCCGTCCGCTACCCGAGCACCAAGGAGTCAGGAAACGCTCACGAGGTCGCGCGCGGCCTCCTGCTCGTTCGGGAGCAATCCCACAGGCACACCGGCGCGTCCGACAGCTTCAGCGACAGCGAACCGCGCGCAGTCGCTCCATCCCCCACGGCAATAGGTCCTGCGGTATCGCAAGCCGATGTGCGGAAGCGGACCCAGTGCGGCAGTGAAGACCGGACATGTTGCAGCGTATTTGCACAAGCTCGCCATTGGAGATCCTCTCTTTGCACCGCTGGGTCACTCTTCGATACCGTTTGTCTCGGCATTAGGGACTTCAGGCTGGATAAGCACCTGACGAACGGTCGCTTAACGCGAGTTCTGCCCTCGCTGCATTCGTCCGGTAGACTCAGGTCCTACACCAGAATCGTCCGCTCGTAGCCAGGGGGAGCTATGGATCGAGATCGAGTACTGAAGCACGTCATCGGAGCGGCGCTTGCCGTAGCACTCCTCGCGGGTATCAGTCCCGCCGAGGCGTTGGGCGCAACAACCATCTCGGGCACTGTCGATGAGTGGGGCACCGACGGTACACCCCTTGAGGGCGTCAAGATCGAGGTCTTCGATGCCCAGGACGCCCGCGGCGGAACGCGAACCGTTCTCGGGAGCGCACTCACCGATGCCAGCGGGGCCTACTCGGTCTCAGGGCTTACAGACGGCGTCCCGGTGATCATCGCGTTCGAGGATCTTACGGACACCTATCGCGATATGACAGCGCCGTCTCGCGGTCTGCTGCTCGAACAGAGCTTCTCATTCATGACGGACGGCAGCGAGATCGTCGCTGATTGTTCACTCATCAGCCTTGAGAATCTCCTCTGGTACAGAACGTACCGGGTAGCCGGGCCGACACGCTACGAGACTGCCGTGCAGATCTCACGCAACAACTTCCGAGCAGCAGACACGGTGATCATCGCCAGCGGCGTGTCATTCCCTGACGCGCTCGCCGCATCGCCGCTCGCAGGCGCCTACGACGCCCCCATGCTGCTCACGCAGCCAACCGTACTCCCCTCGGCCGTCGGTGCCGAGATTCAAAGGCTTGGAGCCACGAAGGCGTTCGTGATCGGGAGTACGAGCGCCGTTTCGAACGCGGTGCTCACGCAGTTGTCCGCACGTGGTGTAACGGATATCGTGCGCGTCGGCGGAGCGAATCGATACGCCACCGCCGAGCAGATCATCTACGCCCTTCCAAGTTCCTACTTCGATGGCGGAGCGCTGCCATTCGTCTGCCGGGGCGACAACTTCGCTGATGCGCTCGCTGCATCGCCATTCGCGTACTACGACGGCTTTCCTATTCTGCTCACGAAGCCCACGAGCCTGCCCGCGGAGACCGCGCGGGCCTGGCAGTACATGGTCGACCGCGGCTCAGACGCAGTACTGGCGATCGGAAGCGAAGCCGCCGTCTCCAACACCGTTCTGAACTCGATGGCAGCAGCCGTTCCAGGCGGAGATCTCTACGGGACACGTATCGCCGGGGCAAACCGCTACGACACCGCCAGTCAGGTGGCGACCTTCTGGGAGTACCGCTTTGACTTTCTCGGCATGGCAAACGGCGGCAATTTCCCCGATGCATTAGCGGGTGGTGCTGGCATCGGCCGATGGGGCGGGGCGCTCGTGCTCACTCCAACGACATACCTGCACCCGAACGCTGCCTATACGGTCTGGGTCAACAGGATGTTCGTGATCGACCTCCAGTGCTATGGCGGCGAAAGCGCGCTCAGTGACAATGCGTGTATCGAGGCGATCATAGAGATGGAAGACTACTTCTACGACATCAACGCTGGCTACGTGAAGCTGACCGAGGTCACGCCACTATCGAATGCGCTCGCTCGTGGCACCACGGTGTCCCCCGGTCTCACTACAACAGCAGCGCAGAAACCCGCATCTGACCCGAGGCCCAAGTTCACGAAGGCTGACGCGGCATCGAAGTTCACGATGCTCGCCACAACCCCGTAGACGATCGCGACAAGCAACGCAAGGGCCGCCGGATCATCCCGGCGGCCCTTCTTGCTTCACTGCCACACCGCCCTTAGAGCAGCGGCAGATACTCCTCGATCTCAAACGGCGTGACGCGCTGGTGGTATGCCGACCACTCGGCCTTCTTGTTGCGCAGGAACCACTCGAAGACCTGGTCTCCAAGCGCCGCACGCACAAGCTCGCTCTCCTCCATCGCGCGGATAGCCTCGTCGAGGTCGCCCGGAAGCTGCACGATGCCGGCAGCGGCACGTTCCTTCTCGGACATCTCGTAGACATCGTCGGTGACATCGGCAGGAAGTGTGAGCCCCTTCTCGATGCCGTCGAGACCCGCAGCGAGCATGACCGAGAAGGCCAGGTATGGATTGCATGCCGGATCGGGGGACCGCAGCTCGATGCGCGTCGCGTTCTCCTTGCCCGGCTTGTACATCGGCACCCGGACGAGCGCTGACCGGTTCCGGTGCGCCCAGCAGATGTACACCGGCGCCTCGTACCCCGAGACCAGTCGCTTGTAGCTGTTGACCCACTGGTTCGTCACCGCGCACATCTCACGCGCGTGGGCGAGGATCCCGGCGATGTAGGACTTAGCGGTCGCCGAGAGGTGGTGCGGATCATTCGCGTCGTAGAACGCGTTGCGACCGTCCTTGAAGAGCGATTGGTGCACATGCATGCCGCTACCCGCTTCGCCGAAGAGCGGCTTAGGCATGAACGTGGCATAGACACCGTTCTCCTGCGCGATCTCTTTCACGACGACGCGGTACGTCATCACGTTGTCGGCCATCTTGAGGGCTTCGCAGTACGGCAGGTCGATCTCGTGCTGGCTCGGGCCGACCTCGTGGTGGCTGTACTCCACCTGGATGCCGAACCGCTTGAGCGCGCGGACGGTGTCCTTGCGCATGTCGATCGCGAGATCGCGTGTCGTCTGGTCGAAATACGTCGCGTGGTCAAGCACTTCGGGCTCGGTGTCACTCTTGAGGTAGTAGTACTCCAGCTCGGGGCCGATGAAGAAATCGAAGCCCATCTCCTTGGCGCGCTCGAGGTTACGGCGCAACACATAGCGAGGATCCGCCTCGTAGAAGCCGCCTTCGGGTCGCACGATGTCGCAGAACATCGTGGCCACAAGCGCACCCTTCTGCCGCCACGGCAGGATCTGCAGCGTGGTTGGATCCGGCAGCGCGATCATGTCGGACTCCTGGATTCTCGCGAATCCCTGAATGGATGAGCCGTCAAAGCCCATTCCCTCGGTCATCGCCGCTTCGAGTTCTTCCACGTCGATCGTGAAACTCTTCAGGAATCCGAGTACGTCGGTGAACCATAGATGGATGAATTCGATCTTCTGGTCCTTGATCGACTTGATCACGTCGTGCTTGAGCTGCTCGGGCACGCTCCCCCTCCTCGGATTCGTCGCAGATTTCCTCACGTTTTCTGCTGTGTTTCCATCACGTTACGCTACGATAGCCGAAAGCAGCCGGGCGTGGGGGTCCGGAACATGAAATTGGGGAAGGGGAACCGCATGACTTTGCAGCGTCCGAACGCGAACGAGGCGACGCAGACGTCGAATCGTTCACGTGACGTCTCACCGGCGTCAGGCATCTGTACGAGGTGCGTCGATGGTTGTCGCGGAAACTGTGAGGTCTTCAAAGCCTCGTTCCGCGGCCGAGAAGTGATCTACCCCGGCCCGTTCGGTGAGGTCACCGCCGGGGGCGACAAGGACTACCCGATCGACTACTCGCACCTGAACATCATGGGCTACGCGATGGGTGCAGAAGGCTTGCCCGGAGGAGCAGTCGGCAACCCCGACAACACGCTCTTCCCGAACGCGAACACCGAGACCGTCTTCGGCGACGTGAACAAGGTCAAGATGCGCGTGCCGATCTTCACCGGCGCGCTCGGCTCCACCGAGATCGCCCGCAAGAACTGGGAGCACTTCGCGGTAGGCGCCGCCATCAGCGGCATCTCGCTCGTGTGCGGCGAGAACGTCTGCGGCATCGATCCGCTGCTCGAGCGCGACGCTAACGGCAAGGTCACCAAGGCGCCTGATATGGAGCGCCGCGTGGAGAACTACCGCCGCTATCACGAGGGCTACGGCGACATCCTCGTGCAGATGAACGTCGAGGACACGCGCCTCGGCGTCGCCGAGTACGTCGTTGAGAAGCTTGGCGTCGAGACGATGGAACTCAAGTGGGGTCAGGGCGCCAAGTGCATCGGCGGCGAGATCAAGGTGAACTCGCTCGAGCGCGCGCTGGAGCTCCAGAGCCGCGGCTACCTCGTCACGCCCGATCCGAGCGACCCAGCTATCCAGGCCGCGTTCAAAGACGGCGCCATCCGTCAGTTCGAGCGGCACTCTCGCCTCGGCTTCATCGACGAAGACGGCTTCTACGCCGAGGTCGCGCGCCTGCGCGCGCTCGGCGCGAAGCGCGTGACGCTCAAGACAGGCGCGTACGGGATGCGTGAGCTGGCAATGGCCATCAAGTGGTCGAGCAATGCCCGCATCGACCTGCTCACGATCGACGGCGCACCCGGCGGCACCGGCATGAGCCCGTGGCGCATGATGGAAGAGTGGGGCATCCCCACGTTCTACCTGCAGTGCATGGCAAACGACCTCATCAACAAGCTGCGCGAGTGCTGCCCGACGGCGTACGTACCCGACATTGCCATCGCTGGCGGTTTCTCCAGCGAGGACCACATCTACAAGGTGCTCGCAATGGGCTCACCGCACACGAAGGCCGTGTGCATGGGCCGCGCGCTTATGATCCCGGGCTTCGTCGGCAAGAACATCGATCTGTGGATGAAGGAGGAGAACCTCCCCAAGGCCGTCTCCGAGTTCGGCGGCAGCAAGGAGGAGATCTTCGTGAGCTACGAGACGCTCAAGGCGAAGTACGGTGCCGAGGTAGACGCTCTCCCGCTTGGTGCGATCGCCCTCTACACCTTCAGCGACAAGATCAAGGTCGGCCTGCAGCAGTTCATGAGCGGCAGCCGCAAGTTCGACATCCCCTCGATCTCGCGGAGCGACGTCTTCGCGCTTACCGAGGAGGCCGCGCGCGTCTCAGGCCTCACGTACGTCATGGATGTGCAGCGCGACGAGGCGATGCGGATCGTCAGCGAGTAGGTGTAGACTGACATACCGGCGCACACCAGCGCCGCCCCCGGGATTCGGGGGCGGCGCTTTGAGTTACAGGAGAGTCAGACAGATGACGCACCACCCGCTCACGAAGATGGACGAGCCACAGGCACCGCTGCCCCAGGACGCCCCCACGTACCAGGCCGATGCCTCGGTACCACCGCGGCGTATCCTGCGCGGACTCTCCACGTTCGAGTCGTTCCGCCACCGCGACTACACCTACTTCTTCTTCGGAGCGCTGCTCTCCAACGTCGGCACGTGGACGCAAACCGTTGCGCTCTCCTGGGTCATCTACACGCTCACGAACTCGTCGTCGTCGCTCGGCATCGTGAACTTCCTCTCGGGCATCCCGATCCTGTTCCTCACGCTCTTCGCGGGGTCGCTCGTCGACTACGTGGACCGGCGCAAGCTGCTCATCTGGGCGCAGGTGATCTTGATGGGCCAGGCTGGCGCGTTCGCCTACCTCAACTACACCGGTCACATCACCATGACCTGGATCTACGGCCTCACACTCGCCGGCGGTGTCGTTTCGGCGTTCATGTTCCCGGCGTGGCAGACGATGGTTCCCGACCTCGTACCGCGATCATCGCTCCTGAACGCCATCGCTTTGAGCTCGGCGCAGTTCAATGCCGCCCGTCTTCTCGGGCCGGTGGTGACCGCGTCGATCATGCTCGGCTTTGCGAAGAATGAGAATCTCGGCATCACCATGGTGTTCCTGGTGAATGCGGTCAGCTTCCTCTTCGTCATCTGGGCGCTCGCAGTCATCAAGCCCGCGCAAGAGGTCCAGAAGCGGGATGGCCAGTCGACTGCCAGAACGCTCGGCGCGGGCGTGATGTATGCACGTCAGCACCGGCACGTCGCGATGCACCTGGTCACGGCTGCTATGCTCACGATCTTCGGGATGCCGTTCATGACACTCCTGCCGGCGCTCGCCAAGAGCATCCTCGGCCTCGGCAGCACCGGCTACTCGACACTCATGGTCTTCAACGGCATGGGGGCTCTCATCGGCGCGCTCACCGTGGCCTCGCTGCCACGCAGCGTCCGACGGGAGCGCATCATCCGCTACGGGCTTGTGACTATGGCGCTCGGCGCCATCGCCCTTTCGTTCTCGCGCTCGTTCGTGCTCTCGTGCGCGCTGCTCCTCCTCCTGGGCGCGGCGTTCCTGGCGTGCGTGTCGAGCATCAACTCGAACCTGCAGACGGCGGCGCCGAACAACCTGCGGGGACGCATCATGGCGCTCTTTGTCATCGCGTTCATGGGCATGATGCCGTTCGGGTCGCTCGCCTTCGGCGCCCTCGGCGATGCGATCACCGTGCCGTGGTCGATCTTCGCTGGTGCAGTCGTGCTGCTCGCCTACTCCACACTGCTGCTGGTGCGCCCGGCGCTGCTGTGCGAGAAGGGCGTGCACTGCTAGCTCAGGCGCCCAGCTCCTCGGCAAGGATCCGGTCGATCTCGGCCATCGCGGACGCATCGAGTGTGAAGCCGCCCACACCCCCGGCGTCATCGATCTGCTCCGGCTTTCGCGCGCCCCACAGTGCGATCGTGAGTCCGGGCTGATCGAGCAGCCAGCGAATCGCCAGGTGGATCACGCGCCGACCGTAGGCTTCCTGCGCGAACGTATCGAGCCGTTTCACTGCCGCCAGATGCCGTACATACGACTCGCCGTGGAACATGTCGCCCCGTCGCGCCTTATCGGTGGCTTCGTGGCCTTGTGTCATCGTCCCCGAGAGGAGTCCCCGCGCGATCGGGCTGTAGGCAAGCGTCATGAGCCCGCGCGCCCGGCAGAACGGCAGCACGTCTTCCTCGGCTGCTCGCTCGAAGAGGTTGTAGCGGAACTGCGACGCGTCGAGACGACCACCGGCGCAGAACTCCTGCATCTGGTCGCTCGAGTAGTTGCAGACACCGATGGCGCGGACAAGACCCTCATCGACGAGCATGCCCAGCTCGGCCGCAGTCTGGTCGAGCGAAACGTTCGGATCGGGCCAATGCACCTGGTAGAGGTCGATGTAGTCGGTCCGCAACCGGGCGAGCGATGCCATGACTTCCTCTCGGATGCGACCCGGCGAGGAGTCGCGCCACGGCTCGTGTCGGGAATCCCACGACAGCCCGAGCTTCGTCGCGATCACGACCTCACTCCTGGTGCCGCGCTTGTCGAGCACCTCGCCGAGCAACTCCTCGGAGAGCCCGAAGCCGTACGCGGGGGCGGTATCGATGATGTCGATCCCGGTATCCAGGGCGCGCTCGATCGTTGCACGCGCCGCGTCCTTGTCGGCGCCTCCCCACATCCAGCCACCCATCGACCACGTGCCAAGCGCGACGCGCGACACGTCTCTTCCAAGGGCTGGCAACCAGACTCGCTCCATGAACGCTTCCTCTCGTCGGTATGACTCAAAGTCTACCCACTTTGGCACGCTCGTTGCTTTCTGTTTTCTCGAGTAGTGCGACCTGGTCCATCCCTCCCCCCTCGGACCGGGGACGCCGCTCGACAGAACGGGGCGCGTCCCCCCACGCGCCTCGTTTGCTTTCCGGGACTATCCTGGAAAATCAGAACGGCCCGCCTCCCCCAGGCGGGCCGTTCACTTTTCGGAACGCGCGTAAACCTAACCGAAGCGCCCGGTGATGTATGACTCGGTGCGCTTGTCATCCGGGTTGGTGAACATACGCTTGGTGTCGCCCACCTCAACGAGATGCGCGGGCTGGTCCATCGACTCACGCAGCATGAACGCCGTCTGGTCCGAGATACGCGCAGCCTGCTGCATGTTATGCGTGACGATGACGATCGTGACCATATCCTTGAGCTCCGCGATGGTGTCCTCGATCTGCTGGGTCGAGATTGGATCGAGCGCCGAGGCGGGCTCGTCCATCAGCAGCACCTCGGGCTTGGTCGCGAGGGCACGCGCTATGCACAGACGCTGCTGCTGGCCACCCGAGAGCTCGAACGCGTGCTTCTTGAGGTGGTTCTTGACCTCGTCCCAGAGCGCGGCGTCCGTGAGCGCGTCCTCGATGATCGCATCGAGCTCTTCGCGCTTGCGCACTCCTTGTGTCCGCGGCCCGAACGCGACGTTATCGTAGATCGACATCGGGAACGGGTTCGGGCGCTGGAAGACCTGACCGACGCGCATCCGCAGATCGACCGGGTCGACTGTCTTCTGGTAGATATCGAGACCGTCGAGAGTGACGCTCCCGCCAACGCGAACGTTGCCGATCTCGTCGTTCATGCGGTTGAGGCAGCGCAGCAGCGTCGACTTGCCGCAGCCGGACGGCCCGATGAGAGCGGTGACCGCGCGTGACGGGACGAGCATGTCCACGCCTGCGATCACCGTCTCGTTGCCATACGCGACCGAGACGTCCTTGAGCGCGAAGCTGCCCGAGACCTTCTCGGCACGATCGACACCGATCCGCACCGGCTCAACGAGCCCCAGCGGCGTTTCCATCGTGGCTTCTGCGAGAACGGCTGACATCACCACTTGACCTTCCTCCTTTGGACCGAGCGCCACGCACCGGCGATCATGCTCACGATGCTGACGCCGGCGACGAGAACGAATGCTGTGACCCACGTGATCTCGGGCGGCACGTTCGGCACCTGCGTCGCGAGCACGTACAGGTGATACGGCAGCGACATGTACTGCGAATAGACCGAATCCGGCAGCGTTGGCAGGAAGAACGCCGCACCGGTCACGAGAATCGGTGCGGTCTCGCCCGCAGCGCGCGACAGACCGAGGATCGAGCCCGTCACGATGCCCGGGGCCGCCGCCGGAAGGATCACCTTGTAAATCGCGCGCCAGCGGGTCGCACCGAGCGCGAGTGCTGCCTGCCTGAGGTCGGACGGAATCTGTCGGAGCGCTTCCTCGGTGGAGGTGATGACCACCGGCAGCGTGAGGCACGTGAGCGTCAACGCCGAGGCGAGCAGCGACTTGCCGATCTGCATGAGTAGGACGAAGACCGCTAGCCCGAAGAGGCCGTAGACGATCGACGGTACGCCCGCCATGTTCGCGATGGAGAGACGCACGATGCGCGTCACGATGTTCTTGGGAGCGTACTCGGCCAGGTAGATGCCAGCCATGATGCCGAGGGGCAGCACGAGCACCGCCGTGAGCGTCACGAGCATGAGCGTCCCGACGATAATCGGGAAGATGCCACCCGCGCGCATGCCCATGCCCGGCTTGGAGAACAGGAACTCCAGGCTGATGCCCGGGATGCCCGAGATGGCGATCTTGCCAAGGATGAGAACGGCGGCACCGACGACGAGCGCCACGCACGCTCCGGTCACCACCTTCATGACGGCCTCGACGGTGCGCGCGTTGCGGGCGCGACGATTGCGATCGCTCATCGGCGCCACCGCTTCCGCTGTCGCTCGAGTACCAGGTCAGCCGCGAGGTTGATCGCGAAGGTGATGCCGAAGAGCACGAGGCCCACGCTGAAGAGCACTGAGTAGTGGAGGCCGCCGAAGACGACCTCGCCCATCTCGGCGGCGATGGTACCGGTCATCGTGCGGACAGACTCGAAGACGCTTGTTGGGATGACGGCAGCGTTGCCGGTCAGCATGAGAACCGCCATCGTCTCGCCGATCGCGCGACCGAGGCCCAGCATCACGCCGGCGAAGATGCCCGAGCTCGCGGACGGCACGATCACCTTGTAGATCGTCTGCCACCGTGTATTGCCAAGCGCGAGCGATCCCTGGCGCAGCGCGTCCGGGACCGCGTGCAGCGCGTCCTCGGAGATGGAGATCACCGTCGGAAGGCTCATCACGCCAAGCACGAGCCCACCGGTGAGCGCCGTCATGCCCGAGGTCAGGCCGAACGTGGCCTTCACCCACGGGATAAGCACCGCAACCCCAAGGAAGCCGTACACAACCGAGGGAACCGCCGCCATGAACTCGATTACCGACTTCATGACTTCTTTGAACCATCCCGCCGAGAACTCCGAGATGAATACCGCAGCGCCGATACCCACGGGAACGAAGACCACGAGCGCGACGCCCGTGACCATGAGAGAGCCGATGATGAGAGGGAGGAATCCGAAGATCTTGGGCGTGCCGGTCGGGAACCACTGGGTGGCAGTCAGCATTGTGCCGAGACCGACCTCGACCATCGACTTTCGCGCCTCGACGAACAAGAAGACCGCGATCGCGAGCAGGATCACGATCGACAGCAGGCCTGCCGCATATATGAGGGTCCGGATAACGGTCTCGGCCGCACGACGTCGCGTCGTGCGGCCCGAGAGCCGTCCCGCCTTTTCGGTGGGAGTCACCGTCATCGTATGTCGGCCCGCCTACTGGACCGGGACAAAGCCCTCGTCCTGCACGATCTTCTGACCGTCAGCCGAGAGGATCCAATCGAGATATGCCTTCATCACGCCGTCCGCCTCGCCGTCGCTGTACATGTACAGGCCGCGGCTGATCTTGTACGTATCGTCGAGCACGGTCTCGATCGATGCTGCAACGCCCTCGACCTTGAGCACTTTGATCTTGGCATCGACATAGCCCACGCCTACATAGCCGATGGCCGCGTCATTGGCAACGGTCTCATCCACGATCGCCTGGTTCGAAGGCAGAAGCTTGGCGGTCGACGCGTAGTTCATGTCCTTGCCGACCACGGCCTCTTTGAAGTACTCGTACGTACCCGAGGACGAGTCGCGAGAGAGGATGACGATCGCCTTATCGGCGCCGCCGACCTCTTTCCAGTTCGTGATCTCGCCACGGTAGATCTTGCCGATCTGCTCGACGGTGAGGTCCTCGACACCGTTCGCCGGGTTCACGATGACGGCGATGCCGTCACGAGCGACCGTGTACTCGACCGGGTTCACACCGTTCGCCTTGGCCTGGTCGATCTCCTCGGCCTTCATCTCACGGGAAGCATTGGCGAAGTCGATCGTCTTGTTGATGAGCGACGCGATGCCGGTGCCCGAGCCGCCGCCCTTGACCGAGATCATGACGCCGGGGTTCGTCGTCATGAACGCCTGCGACCACGCGGTCGCCACGTTCACGAGCGTGTCGGAACCCTCGACGTTGATCGTGCCGGTGAGCTCACTACCCGCGTCGGTTCCGGTGGTGCCGGAGCCGCTGTCCGTCGTCCTGCCGCAACCGGTGAGTCCGAGCGCGCCCAGTGCAAGAGCCGCAATCAGACCGAACGCAACAAGCTTCTTCACGTTGGTGATCCCTCTCCTCGTTGTAGACACGTTGTTCCGGCATCGGTTGCCGGACACGACAATCGTAGGGAGGGGCACCTGCCGAGTGGTTGCACTGATGTAAAACAACAGGTGGTTCTGTAAAGGTATTGTTAAATCCATTTGAATTCGGGCATCAGCAGGTCATGCTATGCGCATTGGTGCCGTGTATGACCGGAGGAACCGTGGCAAAAGTCCTCATCGTCGAAGATGATCCGATCATCCGACAGACAGTTGAGTACGCTCTACGTAGAGCCGGATTCGAGACACTCGCCGCCGCTGACGGCGTCGAAGGCCTCGACCTCTCCATCGCTCAGTTGCCTGACCTCATCCTGCTCGATCTCATGCTGCCGGGTATCGACGGCTACACCTTCGCCGAGCAGCTCCGCCGCAAGGACAAGGATGTTGCCATCATCATGGTGACGGCGCTCGATCAGGAGCGCGACAAAGTCCGAGGACTCGACTCCGGTGCCGATGACTACATCACCAAGCCGTTCTCGATGGAGGAGTTGCTGGCGCGGGTGCGCGCCAATCTCCGTCGCGTCCGCGAGCGCAAGGTCCTTGCCGTGGAGAAGGTCATCGAGACGGGCGATCTCGTGATTGAACCTGCGCAGGTGCGCGTGAGCGTCGCCGGCGAGCCCGCGAGGCTGCGCCTCAAGGAGTTCCAGCTCCTGGTCGCGCTCGCATCCCATCCCGGACTGCTGATGTCTCGGCAGCGGCTCGCCAGCGAGGTTTGGGGATACGACTTCCTCCCCTCCTCTCGCACGATCGACGTACATATTCGACGCCTACGACAAGCAGTGGAAGAGCCCTCGGGATTCGAGTACATCCATACCGTGCACGGCGTAGGGTACCGCTTCGAGCCGACACCGAAGGCATGACCATGACGACGCGCAGCCGATGGATTGACTCCTACCGTCTTCGCTTGATCCTGGGCTACGTGCTCGTGGTCAGCGTCCTTGCTGGCGCGTGGGCGTGGAGCCTCTACGGACCCCTCACTGACGCGGTCATCGAGCAGCAGCAGGCGCACCTCCAGAGCGTCGCGCAAGCCGGCGTTCTCGTGGTCGCCCGCACTGCCGAGGCACCCGAGCAGACGGTGCGCGAGCTCGTCGCCCGCACCGACCTCCGCATGACGCTCGTCTCCTCGGACGGGACGGTGCTCGCCGACAGCGCCGAGAACCCCGCCTCGATGGGTGATCACGGCGACCGCCCCGAGATCGTCGCGGCACTTGCGGGCGACGTGGGCCGAGACGTCCGTCGCTCGGCAACGCAAGGCATCGAGCAGATGTACGTCGCTGTGCCCGCAACGTACGAGGGACAGCGCGTGGCTCTCAGGGTCTCGGAATCGCTGGCGAAGATCGGCGAGCTGTCTGCCGGCGCGAGGCGGACGGGGCTCATCCTGCTCGCCTTCTCGGTCGTGCTCGCGCTCGTTCTTGGCGCTCGGACGGCGGCAAACACCGCACGGCCGGTCGAACGCCTCGCTGACGCTGCATGCGCGATGGCGGCTGGCGACCTCAGCTCGGGCGTACCGGCCGAGTCCGGTGCCCTCGAGCCGCTCTCGGCGGCACTCACGCAACTGCGGACCCAGATGCGTGAGCGCATCGATGACCTCGAAGCCGAGCAACGCAACCTGCGCGCGGTCCTCGACGGGCTCTCCGACGCGGTCTTCTTGCTCGACGGCCGCCAGGTACGACTCGTGAACCGCTCGGCCACCACCATGTTTCGGCCCTCGGTTGCCGAGATACGTGGCCGCGACATCGCCGAGACGGGCCTCCCCGCCTCGCTCACATCCGCGATCACCGAAGCCCTCGCCGCGGACACCGTGACCGTGCGCGAAGCCGGTCCCGACCCGCTGCAGCGGTACATGCGCGTGACCGTCGTGCCGCTCGCTCCCGCCGAGGATGCGACCCGCCACCTCGTCGTCGTCGCGGACATCACCGATCGCATGCGGCTCGATAGCGTGCGACGCGATTTCGTGGCAAACGCCTCGCACGAGCTCAAGACCCCCACCTCGGCGATCCTGCTGCTCGCGGAAGGCGCCGCCAACGCGGCGTCGGATGGAGACACCGACCAGGCGCTGACGTTCCTCGGCCAGATCGAGGCGGAGGCCGCCCGACTGCGGCAGCTCGTGCTCGACTTGCTCGACCTTTCGCGCCTTGAGCGCGCACCCGATGCCTCGAGCGTTACCGACCTGCGCCATGCGATCGACCTATCGCTTGCAGCTCACCGTCGCGCCGCGGGCGCGAAGGGCCTCGAGCTCACCGCGGAGTTCTCGGCGGTCGAAGGCATCGACGTCTACGCGCGAACGGACAGCACCGACCTGGCCGTCGCGCTCGACAACCTGCTCGCGAACGCGATCTCGTACACCGAGTCCGGCTCAGTCAGCGTGTCGCTCGCTGCGGATGAGACGACGGTGACGTTCTCGGTACGCGATACCGGCATCGGTATACCCGCCGAGGACATCCCGCGGGTCTTCGAGCGCTTCTACCGCGTCGATCGCTCGCGCACGCGCGACAGCGGCGGCACGGGACTGGGGCTCGCGCTCGTGCGGCATGTGGTCGAGCGCGCTAACGGCACCGTGGAGATCACCTCGGCACCCGGCTCGGGCACGACGGTCACCGTGACGCTACCGCGAGCACTCTAGCGCCCGGAGGTCCGTCCGCTCGTCACGCTCACATACAGGCCCACCGTGAACGTCATGACCGCGCCGCCAAGCAGCCAGCCGCCGACGACGTCGGCCAGGTAGTGGACGCCCAGGTACACGCGCGACATGGAGATGGCGACCGCGACGAGCACACAGATCGCCGAGACAAGCGCCTTCGTGCGCAGCGAGAGCGTCTCATCGACGGTGAAGAGCAGGAAGACGATCGTCCCGAAGAACAGGAACGCTGCCAGCGCGTGGCCGGAGGGGAAGCTGAGGTTCGTTGGCGGCACCATGCGCGCGAACTCGATTGACGGGCGCTCACGTCCCGCAAGCGCTTTCACGAGCTCGCCAAGGGCGGGTCCAAGCGTCATCGTTCCCGCAAACAACGCGGCCTCGGGACGCAGGCCACGCCACAGCAGCCATGAGCACACGGCTACCGAGAGACTCGCCATGATCGCGAACCCGCCGAACGTCGTGAAGGCGACCGCGATCGAGTCGAGCGTCGGCTCAGCGAGCGAGCGGATCGCCGCTGAAAGCGCGTGGTCGAGCGAGATGAGCGACGGCAGCAGCAGGATCATCGCCCAGAGCGCTGCGAAGCCGACGACTGCGAGCCCGAACATGATCACGAGCACACCGGGACGCGTGTCGCGACGCCATGAAGCGCCTGTTCCCCACGCCATCGTCCGCTCCTTATCCGCCGGCAGTATCAAGCATACGCGCCGCGACCTGCTTCTTGCGAGAGAGAACGCCTTCCATCCACGCAGAACCCGACGAGAGGT
>CAZGNF010000043.1:0-14648 GCA_964527045.1 uncultured Coriobacteriaceae bacterium
CGATCCAGCCGATGAAATGATCGGGCTGGTTGGGGTGCGGGACATCCCATCCCACGGTGACCGAGATGACCGTCATGCCGTCGACGACAGCGGATTCGATGTGTGGCGTGTGCTTCTTCTCGAAATCGCTGGCGGCAGATAGGTCCGCAACGGTGTTGACCGGGCCGAGAATCGGGGCTTCTGGCATGTTCGTCCTCCTCGGATGGGTGAAGGTATTCGGCATCGGAGTGCGCTCGATGTTACATACCCGAATCCGTCCACGGGCGACCTCCACGAGGGTACAATCGATGGCGACGCCTGTTGAGGAGGTACCATGTCGTCTCTGAGTCCGTGGCTCGTCGCTCGCGTTGACGCCGTGCTGCTGATCGTTGACGTTCAGGAACGGCTTGCGGCGGCGATGCCGCGCCGTGAAGACGTGGTCGCGAAGATCGTTACGCTTGCGAAAGCCGCAGGGATCCTCGGCATGCCGATTCTTGTGACACGACAGAATCCCACCGCATTGGGTGACACGCTTCCTGAGGTAGCTGAGGCGGTCGGAGAGCACACGCCGATCGACAAGATGGCGTTCTGCTGCCGAGAAGACGCAGGATTCTCGGACGAGCTTGCGCTCACATGGCGCGGGCAGGTCGTGCTCGTGGGCATGGAGGCCCACATCTGCATAGCGCAGACCGCGTTGGCGCTTGTAGAGGACGGCTATCGCGTGCATGTTGTGGCAGACGCGACGTGCTCCCGACGGGACTCGGACGCACAGATTGCCTTCGAACGCCTGAGACAGGCCGGCGTGGCAGTCACGACCACTGAAGCTGTACTGTACGAGTCGCTTGGCGTAGCCGGCACCGCGGAGTTCCGCGAGGTCCTCGATCTTGTGAAGGCGCTCGATACCGCCTCCTAGGCTGCGCAAAGACAGACCCCTCTCGCGCCAGCAGGCGCATGTCTCCGAATGGAGCGAATCGTGCTCTCAGATATCGAAATCGCACAGCGAGCAACGCCGCGCCCGATTGCCGATGTAGCCGCGGAGATTGGACTTGAGCCCGACGAGGTCGAGCTGTTCGGATCGACAAAGGCGAAAGTCGCACTCTCGGCTATCACGCGGCGATCCGACCGACCGTCCGGTCGCTACGTGGTGGTCTCCGCGATAACGCCGACGCCGCTCGGCGAGGGGAAGACGCTTACGACGGTAGGGCTCGGGCAAGCGTTTCGTGTGTTGGGGCGCACCGCGATCACGACCATCCGCCAGCCATCGCTCGGGCCGGTCTTCGGCATCAAGGGCGGAGCGGCGGGTGGTGGCTACGCGCAGGTGCTGCCGATGGAGGACTTCAACCTGCATCTCACCGGCGATGCGCATGCGATAGCTGCGGCACACAACCTGTGTGCCGCATTCCTCGACAACCATCTGCACCACGGCAACACGCTCGGCATCGAACCCCACTCGGTCACCTGGCGTCGCGTGGTCGACGTCTCCGACCGGGCCCTGCGGGGGATCGTCGTGGGTCTGGGTGGCCGCACGAACGGCATGCCGCGCGAGAGCGGTTTCGACATCGTCGCGGCGAGCGAGCTCATGGCGATCCTTGCGCTGGCCGAAGACCTGCACGACCTGCGAGCGCGCATCGGGCGTATCGTCGTGGCCTCAACGCGCGATGGTCGGCCGGTCACAACCGAGGACTTGCAGGTCGCGGGCGCCATGACGGTGCTCATGCGTGACGCCGTCAAGCCGAACCTGCTCCAGAACCTCGAAGGCGGGCCGGTGCTCGTGCACGCAGGACCGTTCGCGAACATCGCTCACGGCAACAGCTCGATCATCGCGGATCGCCTCGGGCTGAAGCTTGCCGATTACGTGATCACCGAGAGCGGCTTCGGCGCGGATATGGGCTTCGAGAAGTTCGCGAACGTGAAGTGCCGCGTTTCGGGCCTTGAGCCTGACTGTGCCGTGCTCGTGTGCACGGTACGGGCGCTCAAGATGCATTCCGGCAGGTTCACCATCAAGCCGGGTCGTGCGCTCGATCCCGCGCTCGGCGAGGAGGATCTGGACGCGCTGCGGATGGGATCCTGCAACCTGGTCAAGCAGATTGCGAACGTACAGGCATTTGGGGTCCCGGTCGTTGTAGCGATCAATCACTTCCCCACGGACACCGAGGCGGAACACGAGCTCATTCGAGAGATTGCTCTGGGTGCTGGAGCGTGCGCCGCTGTCAGCCACACTCTGCACAGCGACGGTGGCGCGGGCGGCACCGAGCTCGCTGCGGCTATCGAGACCGCGTGCGATTGCGAGCACGACTTCAGATTCACCTACGATGCCGCTGCCCCGATCGTCGACAAGATCACCGCCATCGCGACCAAGGTCTACGGCGCTGACGGCGTGGACTTCTCACCCGCATCGGAGCGTGCGATGCAGGTCTTTACCGGCATGGGATTCAAGCGGCTTCCGGTGTGCATGGCCAAGACGCCACTGTCGCTTTCGCATGACCCGTCGCTGACGGGTTGCCCGAGCGGTTGGCGGCTTCCAGTTCGCGACATACGCCTCGCGGCGGGCGCCGGCTTCCTGTACGCTTTGTGCGGCGACATCGTCACCATGCCCGGCCTGCCAAGCAGGCCCGCGGGCGAGAAGATCGATATCGATTCCGACGGCAACGTAGTGGGGTTGTTCTGACATGGCTGAAATCATCATCGACGGCAAGGCGGTTGCGGCGCGCGTACGCGGAGAAGTCGCGGGCGAAGTCGCCGTCCTGCGCGATCGCGGCATAGAGCCCGGGCTTGCGGTCATCCTCGTGGGCGGGGATCCGGCATCACAATCGTACGTGGGCATGAAGGAACGCGACTGTGCCGAGGTAGGCATCCGCTCGTTCGACACGCGCCTGCCCGAAGACACCACGCAGGAGGCGCTTGAAACGATCATTGACGGCTTCAACGTCGATCCCGCCGTCCATGGGATCCTGCTTCAGCTGCCGCTCCCCGGTCACCTCGATGCCGAGGCGGCCATCGCGCGCATCGCTCCCGAAAAGGACGTGGACGGATTCACCCCCGTCAGCATCGGTCGCCTGGTGCGGGGCTTGCCGTCGGCGCACGCGTGCACGCCGGAAGGCGTCATGGAGTTGCTCCGCGCGTACGACATCGACCCGAGCGGCAAGCGTGCGGTCGTGGTTGGACGGTCGGTCCTCGTCGGCAAGCCGATGGCGCTGCTGCTCATGGAGGCAAACGCGACCGTCACGGTCTGTCATTCACGCACCAGGGACCTGCCGGGTGTTTGCCGGGAGGCGGACATCCTGGTGGCTGCCATCGGTCGCCCCGGCATGATCGACGCGTCGTACGTGAAACCGGGCGCGGTCGTCATCGATGTGGGAATCAACCGCGTTGGCGACAAGCTCGTGGGCGACGTCGATTACGAGCACGTCGAGCCGATCGCCTCGGCGATCACGCCCGTGCCCGGCGGCGTGGGCCCCATGACTCGTGCGATTCTCTTGAAGAACACGCTCGCGGCAGCCGAAAAGGTCGGCCGGTAAGCTACAATACCGCTTCGAGACGTCTCCGAACCCCGGCAGGTGAATTGAATGTCCCGGTTCCGCGTGCGCAGTACCTCGCTCGTCCTGATAGCGGTCGTGGCGCTTCTGTGCGTTCCGTCCGTCGCTTTCGCAGGTGTGAGCGAGTATCAGGTGCAGTTCGCACCCGTTGGGCTCTCCACTCGCATGGATCTCATCGTCAATGTGATTCTGTCTCCCGACACCCCGTTGCCCGCCACCGTCCGGGTTCCGCTGCCGGCGGGCGCGACGATTCTGTGGTCGGGCGAGATACTCGGCGGTGATCCTGCCGATGACCCAAGCCGCGACGCAACGCTCACCGTTGTCGGTGGCGCCCAGTATGCCGAGTTCACGCTTGAGCAAGTCCGTGTTGCCCAGGTCGAGGCGGAGCTCAATCCTGCTACCGTGTCCGGCACGAAGGTCGAGGGCAAGCTGGACTGGATCAATGTCACCGAAGCCGGAACGTACACCTTCTCGGTACGGATCGAGCCGAGCGTCCACGACCTTGAGATCACACCCGCAGCCGAGGGCTCACCTCAGACGAACGCCGATGGTGAGACCTTGTACACGCTCGCACCGGTGCGTCTTGAGAAGGACGGGAAGTTCTCCATCGACGTGACATACCGCCGCGGCAGCGCTTCGACGGTCTCGCCGCTTCTGCTCGTCGCACTCGGCCTGCTTGCCGTCACGCTCGTCGCGCTCGTGATCGTGTTGCTGAAGCAGCGACAGGGTTCGGCGCCTGTTCCACCCGGTGAACCCCGAGCCGATCGAGCGGCCCGGGCCTCCTCGGGCGTACGGGATGCGCAGCCCGCCCCCGCTGAAGATGCTGAGCCCCAGGATGACGACGCATTCACCTGGGAATAGCGGCGCGACATCCCGCGCTTGCACGTTCTGACAGTGTGCTACCATTGTGTGAAGTTGGGGGCATAAGCCCCTGATAGGCTGCGAAACGGTTTGTCGGTACCACAGCGCCATCGGTCCACCCCCGTAAGGACGTGTGGCAAGAGACGCAAGCACACGGACAAGCACGTCGCACGAGTGTGAACCCGCGAGAGTGCGCGGGGAGGGAAGGACGGATCGGCATGGCACAGGGTACCGTCAAGTGGTTCAACCCGGACAAGGGCTACGGCTTCGTTTCTCGCGAGGATGGCGACGATCTGTTCGTCCACTTCTCCGAGATCCAGGGCGAGGGCTTCAAGACCCTCGACGAGGGTCAGGCTGTCGAGTTCGACGTCACCACCGGGCAGAACGGCAAGCTCCAGGCGAGCAACGTTCGCAAGATCTAGTTCGAATCTGAGAGTGATAGAAGGGCGGCCTCCGGGTCGCCCTTCTTGTATGATGCGACCGACATAGACTGCCGGGAGGCGTGGTGCTCTACACCTTCATCATCTCGTTCATCCTGATCATGGTCGGAGAGCTCGCCGACAAGTCGCAGCTGCTTGCCCTTGTACTTGCCACGAGGTACAAGGCATCGCACGTCCTTATCGGCATCTTCGTGGCGACATTCACTGTCCATTTCGTGTCGACAGGCTTCGGCATGCTCGCCGGAGGACTCATCCCCGAGGGTGTGTTGCCCTGGGTGAGTGGGCTGCTCTTCTTGTTCTTTGGTGTCTGGACTCTGCGCGGCGACACCGTGGAGGACGAAGAAGCCGAGGCTGGCAAGGGTGCAAAGTTCGGGCCGATAGTTGCGGTCGCCGTCGCGTTCTTCTTCGCCGAGCTCGGCGACAAGACGCAGATCATGACGATCACGATCGCGGCCGATCCGGGTGGTGCACTTCTGGAGATCCTCAAGGGCTCCGGCGCGACTGTGCAAAACGTCCTGTCCTCGATCGGCATCAGCGACGCGGGAACGTTGTCGCAAAGCGCGCGCTTCTGGGGCGTCACGCTCGGCTCAACGCTCGGCATGGTGCTCGCGGATGCTCTCGCCATCGGCGTAGGCGCACTTCTCGGCAAGCGGCTGCCCGAGCGGCTGCTCACCCGTATCTCAGGCTTCGCGTTCATCGGCTTCGGCATCCTCACGATAGCGGCGCCGTATCTGACGCGCTGAGGAGTAGAATCGCAGTGTTTCCCGGAGGTGTGTGGTGAAGGTTCTGCTCCATGCGTGTTGCGGTCCATGTCTGCTTGAGCCGTTCGACGCGCTCGTTGCCGAGCATGCCGTGACGGTCCTGTACGCCAACCCCAACATCCATCCCGCCGAGGAGTATCGGAAGCGCCGAGACACGCTGCTCGCCTACGCCGACGAGCATGGCATCGAGGTCATCGAGGAGCCGTACGACCCGGCAGCATGGGCGCAGGCCGTTTCCGGTCTGGAAGGAAGCCCCGCCGAGCGGTGCCGTGCATGTTTCAGACTGCGTCTAGGCATCGCCGCCCGAACGGCCGCTTCGCTCGGGCTGGACGCAATCGCGACTACCCTCACCGTGAGTCCGTATCAGGATCAGGCCGCAGTGACCGAGGCGGGGGAGAATGCCGCCGAAGCTGCGGGCGTAGTCTATCTTGACGTCGATTTTCGCGAGCGGTATCCGGAGGCCACACGACGCTCGCGGGAGCTTGGCATGTACCGTCAGAACTACTGCGGATGCGCGCTGTCCGATCTTGAGGCCCAGGCGCAGCGAGAAGCGCGGCGCGAAGAACGCAGGGCGAAACGGGAGCGGTACGAAGCGAGCTAGCCCTTGGCGGGTCCCCGGTCGGGATCGCGGCGCAGAATACCCGGCAGGTTCCTGGCGTACCTGAGGTTTCGCGCGAGCCAGAAGCTGCCCACGTCGGCCTTGGTCGTACGGTCTTCGATCGCGTGTCGCAGATCGGCTGCAGTCGTTCCCGGGAACAACGTACGGCTTGCGCCAATCGCGGGAAGGATGTGAGCGTCGCTGCCGCCGGTGACCGCGAAGCGATGACCGTGATTGCGCATGTAACGGCGTGCAAGCCAGTTGGCGTGGAAGATGAGCGGCGTCGAGTTAGAGATCTCGAAAGCGTCGAAGTTCACACAGTCGTAGACGCTGGCGTCGCCACGGCAGAGTCCGTGCTTGGCCCACCAGCGTGGAGCGAACGGGTGGGCCACGACGGCGATGCCTCCCTGGGCGTGGATCTCGTCGACCGTCTCTTGCGCCGATCCGCCCGGCTCGATGCGCTCGGTCGTCCAGAGTCCGATGACGTGACCGCTGAACGTATCGATCTCCTGGCCGACGATCACCTCGACCGGATACTCAGCTGCAAGACGTGCGGCCTCAAGCGCCCCGTCGATGGCGTTGTGATCGGTGATGGCGATGACGGCGAGATCGGTGTTCTCGGAAACCCAATCCAGAACGGCCGCCGGAGTGGCAAGACCGTCCGAGACGGACGTGTGTATGTGTATGTCTGCGGGAGACCACGTTTCGGGCATGGCGTGATGGTACCTGATGGCGGGCTTCGCGGTACACTCTTGCTTGACCGATATCGCCGAAACGACGAGAGGGAACGCCGGTGCGCACGGACGATTTCGACTACGAGCTTCCCACTGGCCTCATCTCCCAGCATCCCGCCGAGCCGCGCGACGCCTGTCGTCTGCTCGTCCTGGAGCGCACGAGCGGGATGATCGAGCACCGGAGCTTCCGTGATCTGCCGGAGTACCTGCGAGCAGGCGATGTGTTGGTCGTGAACGAGACGCGTGTGCTGCCTGCACGGCTCCTTGGAGCGAAGGACGAGACCGGTGGCGCCGCAGAAGTGCTGCTCCTGCGTCCGCGGTACGAGGACACGTGGGAGTGTCTCGTCAAGCCCGGCAGGCGCCTCAAGCCCGGTGCGCGCATCGTGTTCGGCGACGGGCTGCTCTCTGGTCTTGTCGTCGACGTTCTTGAGGAATCAGGCGGTCGGCTCGTTCGATTCACGACACAGCGAGGCACGTTCATGGAGGCTGTGCATGCGATCGGCGAGGTTCCCTTGCCGCCGTACATCACAGCGCGACTCGATGACCCTGAGCTCTACCAGACGGTCTTCGCCGCAGAGGAGCACAGCATCGCGGCCCCGACTGCCGGCTTGCACTTCACGACCGAGATGCTCGACGCCATCCAGAAGGCGGGCGTGCATCTCGCCAAGGTTGAACTCGACGTTGGCCTCGACACGTTCCGACCGGTAAGTGTCGACGATCCAGCCGAACACCACATCCACACCGAGCACTATCGAGTGCCGTCGTACACGGCCGAGACCGTGAACGCGGCACGAGAGCGCGGGAGCAGGATCATCGCGGTGGGGACGACGTCGGTGCGTGCGCTGGAGAGCGCATTCAACGAGCGGACCGGTCTCGTCGAGGCCTCCGAAGGGCTGACCGACCTGTTCATCCTTCCGGGATTCAGCTTCGGTGCGGTGGACGCGATGGTCACGAACTTCCACGTTCCCCGAAGCACGCTGCTCATGATGGTGAGCGCGTTTGCGGGGCGCGACCAGATCATGCACGCCTACCGCACTGCCCTGGCCGAGAAGTACCGCTTCTTGAGCTTCGGCGACGCGATGCTCATCGTCTAGTCGACTAGAGCGGCTGCCACCACGTCCAGTTTGGGCTGCCCGCAGCTGGATCATCAGGGCTGGTTCCAGGAGCCACGGCGAATCCCTCGGTAGGCTGGCCGCCCGTCGGCACATAGATCTGCACGCCGAGGTCGTCCTTGCCGAAGAATGAGAAGGTGGGCGAGCCGTCAGGCGCAGTTGGCTGCTGGAATCTCGCGGGCAGCATGGGCCACTGGCCGTATGCCGTGAGCATCGACCCGCTCGCGAGCGCGAACGTGCGACCGCCAAACGAGCGGGTGACTACCGAGAATCCAAGGTAGGTGCCGTCGCCAAGCAGGAGCACGGCAGTGTCGTTTGTGTTGCCGATCTTGTAGGCGGGCAGTGACACGGGATCGGATGCAGCATCCAGCGATGTCAGCACCGGGGTAGCGGTCACCAGCGTGGCTGCGTCGACGGTTCGCGGTCCGGTTGGCGCGTAGACGAGTCCGTCAATCACGACGAGGGGTGGCGCGAACGACTTGCCGGAATACGTCTCGGTCGTGGACTGAGCATCGCCGGTCGCGGGTGCGCCGGCACGCGCTGCCCCGCCGTCAGTCTGCATGCGTGTGTCTTCGGCGACGCCGTCGGTGGCCTGCTTCGGGGAAAGCATCCCCCCAAGGCCGATGCCGGTCGCCACGAGCGCGACCAGCAGCACGGCAGCCACCGCCGCGAACGTGGTCAGTCTGGGCGCCCACCACGATGGCAGGAAGTGCGTGGGGCTGGTCGGCGTGATCTCTTCAGCGGGGGCAGGACTCTCTTCGATGACCTCGGCCGGAGTGGCCCGGATGACCACGGCCTCCTCGGCGCCGAGCGCGATGAGTCTCGCAATGAGGTCGGCGGATGCGGATGGGGTCGGCAGCGAGCCGACTCGCTCGAACAAGCGAACGAAGCGCGTGCACTCCTCGCAGCCGACGCAGTGCGCGCGGGCTTCGGCGAGCTCGTCCTCGGGAACCGCGGCATCAATCGCCTCAGAAATCAGCTGCTGCGCCTTCAGGCACTCCATCACGCACCTCCTTCCGCCGGTTCGAGGACATGGGCAAGCGTTCTGCGGGCGCGGAAGACCCGCGATTTCACGGTGCCAACCGGGACATCGAACGACTCGGCCGCCTGTTCGTAGCTCATGCCGAAGAGCGTCACAGCGCCGAGCGCGTCACGCTCCTCGGGCGGCAACGCGCGGATGGCCGTCTCCACTACCCGCGACATGACGACATCGTCAGAGAAGTCGCGAACGCTCGGCGGCTCGAGCTGCATCAGGTCTGTCGGCACCGGGCGGTGTCTTCCCGCGCGGGCAAGGTCCAGGCAGACATTGCGGGTCACTCGGAAGAGCCACGTCGAGAAGGCCGACCTGCCGTCGAAGCTGGCAAGCGACCGAAACACTTTGATGAACACCTCCTGGGTCGCATCCTCCGCAGTGGCCTGATCGCCGAAGAAGCGGAGCGCGTGTCCGTATACAGCGTCGGCGTGGGAGCGAACGAGCGTTTCGAACGCCCTCTCGTCGCCCGAGAGAGCTGCGCGGACGAGTTCAAGCTCCGAAATCGCGTTCGCACTCACCGTCTGCCCCTTATGACGCCGCGGACACCGCGGAGGTTCACGATGCCAGCATACCCTTCCTCGGTACCTGATAGAATCTGCCGCATGACACTCCACGATTTCGACCTCATCGCGACCGACCCGGCGACTGCCGCACGCAGCGGCGTCTTCCATACAGCGCACGGACCCATCAAGACGCCGGTGTTCATGCCGGTTGGGACGCGTGCGACCGTGAAGGGCGTCCTGCCCGACCAGCTTAGGGACATCGGTGCCCAGGTGGTGCTTGCGAACACGTATCACTTGTTCCTGCGCCCCGGTAGCGACCTTGTCGCCGAGGCAGGCGGCCTGCACTCGTTCATGAACTGGGATCGCGCGATTCTCACGGACTCGGGCGGCTTTCAGATCTTCTCACTCGCCGACACACTCAAGCTCGACGACGACGGCGTGACGTTCCGCAGCATCGTGGATGGCGCATGGCACCGTTGGACGCCCGAGGACAACATGCGCGTTCAGGAGGACCTCGGCGCCGACATCATCATGCAGCTCGACCAGTGCCCGCCGTACCCCGCCGAGAAGGACGCCGTGGCCGCGGCGGTGCGTCGCTCGGCAGCATGGGCGAAGCGCTGCAAGGATGCGCACGTCCGAGAGAGCCAGGCGCTCTTCGGCATCGTCCAGGGCGGTGTATTCGGCGATCTGCGTGCCGAGAGTGTCGAGCGGTTGGGCGAGATCGGCTTCCCGGGATACGGCATCGGTGGCTACTCGGTGGGTGAGCCGCACGATCTGATGCTGGAGTCGCTCGCGCCCGTGTGTGACCTGCTGCCGCGAAACAGGCCGCGCTACCTCATGGGTGTTGGCAATCCGACGACGCTCGTGCAGGCCATCGGACTCGGCATTGACATGTTCGACTGCGTGTTGCCGACCCGCACCGCGCGCATGGGCACGGCGTTCTCTTCCGAGGGACGCTTGAATCTGCGCAATGCGAGGTTCGCACGCGATTTCACGCCGCTCGACCCCGCGTGCGCTTGCCCCACGTGCACCGGCTACACCCGCGCATACCTGCGGCATCTTGTGAACGTCAAGGAGATGCTCGGCTCGATGTTGCTCTCGATCCACAACCTGCACTTCCTGATCGACCTCACCACGCGCGCGCGTCTCGCGATCGAGGCCGGGGAGTACGCAGCGTTCGTCAGCGAGTGGATGAATGGTCCCGGCGCCGAGGACTACTAGGTTGATTCCTGGCTCGTGATTTGCGGGGTCCGATACGTGGTTTGTGGTGCTATGATTAGTGGCCGTGTATGCTCCCGGTGGCATTTGTGCCGGGTCCGGACTCCTTGGAGGTCCTCATGGAACAGTATGGTTCGCTCATCTCGTTCGTGGTGCTCGTCGCCGCGTTCTACCTGCTCATCATTCGCCCGCAGATGAAGCGCCAGAAGGATCAGGCGGCGCTCATGTCGTCGCTCGCCGTCGGCGACCGCGTCGTGTCCGTCGGCGGTGTGTTCGGCACCATTCGCACCATTGAAGATGATGAAGTGAAGCTTGAGATAGCGCCGGACGTGGTCATAACGATGGCCCGCACGGCGATAGCGCGGAAGTTCGACGCGTAGGTTCCCGCTCGGCACCGACGACCGGAAGGCAGGACGAGAGACAGACATGGATCCGAAGACACGCAATGTCGTGGCGCTGGTCACGATCATCGCCCTCGTGGCAGTGTCGTGGTGGCTGTTCTGGCCGCTCGACACCAAGATCACGCAGGGACTCGACATCAAGGGTGGCGTTCAGGTCATCCTGACTGCGAAGCCGATCGGCAACGCCGTGCTTGATGAGAGCTCGATGAGCCGCACTGAGGCCATCCTCACCGAGCGAGTGAACGGGCTCGGTGTGAGCGAGGCCAGCGTGCAGCGCCAGGGCAACGACTCGCTGATCGTACAGCTCCCCGGCATCAAGAATTCCGAGGAGGCCCTCTCCGCGCTCGGATCGACCGGTCGTCTCGACTTCGTCGACCTTCGTAGCATCGCAACGAGCGAGAACCTTGTGTACGGCGTGAAGGTCCCCGCGGAAAGCTACGACACGTCGGCCGTCATCGTTGCCGGCTCAAGCGTGAAGAGCGCCGGCGCAACGATCGACGCGCAGAACCAGCCCGCTGTTTCCGTGGACTTCGACAAGACTGGCGCGGACGCGTGGGGCACGTACACCACCCAGAACGTGGGTCAGTACATCGTCATCCTGCTCGACAACGTCGTGCAGTCCGTAGCCCAGATCCGCGAACCGATCACGGATGGCTCCACGCAGATATCGGGCAGCTTCACTGCCGAGGAGGCCAAGCGTCTCTCGGCGGTGCTTCAAGCAGGTGCGCTGCCCGTCGAGCTGACACCGTCTTCGACGCTCATCGTCGGCCCGACGCTTGGTGGTGAGTCCCTCAAGCAGGGTCTGCTCGCAGGCCTGCTTGGTCTCGGTCTTGTGGCGCTGTTCATGCTCGTCTACTATCGCGGCTTCGGCGTGCTGTCGTGGCTGTCGCTCTCGATGTACCTGTCGCTGCTGTTCGGCGTGGTCGCGCTGCTCTCGCGCCTTGGCGCGTACGCGCTGACGCTGCCGGGCATCGCGGGTCTCGTCCTCACGGTCGGCCTCGCAGCGGACTCGTCCATCCTCATCTTCGAGCGCTTCAAAGAAGAGGTCCGGATGGGCAAGACATATCGCACCGCCGCCAAGTCCGGTACGCGTCATGCGATCGGCACCAGCATCGACGCCGACCTCGTCACGTTCGTGAGCGCGCTCGTGCTCTTCCTGGTGGCGATCGGTCCGGTCAAGGGCTTCGCTCTCACGCTGATGCTCGGAATCATGTGCGACCTGACTGTCGCGATTCTGTTCACGCGCACCCTCGTCGTGTTGCTCGCCGAGAATGTGATTCCCAAGGCGCCCTGGCTCTTCGGCCTGAAGGGCGGTGATCTCGATGCGTAGAGCAGCCATCGACTTCATGGGCAAGCGAAATTGGTTCTTCCTCGCCTCGGCGATCATCATCGTGGTGGGCCTTGTCTCGCTCTTCACCAAGGGACTCGTGTTCGGCATCGAGTTCCAGGGCGGCACCATCATGACGTTCCAGGCCCCGAGCACGGTCACCACCGAGGACATTCGTGGGTCGCTCGACAAGGCGGGGGTCGCTGACGCTCGCAATGCGACCATCCAGTCGACGCAGGACGGCACCTTCCTGGTGCGCACCACCGAGTCCGACCCGACCAAGGCCGCCGAGGCGTTCAGAGCCGTCGTGAGCGATCTCAAGCTGCCGGCCCAGGACGTCACTGTCACGACGATCGGCCCGGGTTGGGGCAGAAGCGTGACGAACTCCGCGCTGTTGGCGCTGGCGATATCCATCCTGGCGATCCTCATCTACATCTCGATTCGTTTCGAGTACAAGATGTCGGTCACTGCGGTCATCGCGCTCGTGCACGACACGCTTATCGTGCTCGGCGTGTACTCGCTCTTCGGTCGTGAGGTCACGCCAAACACCATGGCTGCGCTCCTCACCATCCTCGGTTACTCGCTCTACGACACGATCGTGGTGTTCCATCGCATCCGTGAGAACTCGCGCAACCTGCAGAAGCAGACGTTCATGCAGATGGCGAACGAGTCGATCAACCAGGTCCTCATGCGTTGGGTCAACACCAGCCTCACCTCGGTTGTTCCGGTCACGTGTCTCTTCCTCTTCGGAGGCGACACGCTCAAGGACTTCGCGTTCGCGCTCGTCCTGGGTATGCTCTCCGGCGCGTATTCCTCCGTCGGCGTTGCGAGCACCATCTACTCGCTCTGGAAAGAGCGTGAGCCCAAGTTCCAGGCGCTCAAGAAGAAGTACGCTGCAGCGAAGGCGTCATAGCACCACTTTTCCAGCGAGTCATGACTCGGGGCCGATGCGCAGCATGCGTGTCGGCCCCGACGTATAGAATGGTCACATGACAGATTGCGAACGCACCGAATGGTCCGTGATGCGGACCGATGAGTCCCAGGTCCGCGCACTATCGGCGGAGCTAGGGCTATCAACCGTGACCGCGGGCATCCTCGTTGGACGCGGCATGACGACCGCCGACCAGGCGCGAGCGTTCCTATCACCATCACTCGATTGTGATTGGCCGGCCACGGTATCGATTCCGGGCATGGCGGATGCGGCCGAGCGGGTCGCGCGTGCGGTGCGCGACGGCGAGCGCATCGTGGTGTTCGGCGACTTCGATCTCGACGGGATATCCTCGGCGGCGCTTGCTCTCCTGGGGTTACGCGAGATGGGCGCAGTGGTTGAGGCCACTGTGCCGCATCGCTTCCGTGAGGGGTATGGGCTTACGCCGCCAGCTATCGAACGGCTCCTTCTGATGCGACCGCAGCTGGTCGTTACGGTCGATACCGGCGTCTCGGCCGCCGGCGAGGTCGCGACGCTCAAAGAACACGGTGTCGACGTTGTCGTCACCGACCATCATGAGCCTGGCGATCTGGTGCCGATGGGGGTTCCGGTCGCGAACCCGAAGCTTGCCGGGGCAGGAGCGCTTGAGCTTGCGGGAGCCGGTGTTGCGCTCGCGCTTGTGCGGGCAGTCGGCGAGCTGATCGATCGGCCGGACGTGTGGAAGGGTCTTACCGACCTCGCCACGTTGGGAACGGTGGCCGATATCGTTCCGCTCGTCGGTCCCAACCGCGCGCTGGTGTTCGACGGGCTCGCGCGGATGCGCGAGTCTGCGCGCACCGGCGTTGCCGCGTTGGCGAGCGTTTCCGGCGTCGAAGTCGGCGAGATGGCCGCCGAGAAGATCGCATTCTCCCTCGCTCCGCGCTTGAACGCTGCAGGGCGCATGGCGGACCCGAGTCTCGCACTCGACCTGCTCATTGAGACCGATGCGGCGCGGGCCGCGGATCTTGCCGTCTCGCTGGATGAGCACAATCGTCTACGGCAGGCCGCCGAGGGCGACCTCATGGATCTCGCACTCGCCGAGGCGGACCGTGTCCACCGCGAGGGCGCCCGGGTACTGGTACTCGCTGGCGAGGGCTGGCATGAAGGTGTGCGCGGGATCGTGGCCTCGCGCATCGTCTCGCGCTACGGGATACCGGCGTTGCTCTTCTGCGTGGAGG
>CAZGNF010000044.1:0-13630 GCA_964527045.1 uncultured Coriobacteriaceae bacterium
GTTGATCTTCACACCGTTGTGCTCGACCGGAGCCAAAGCGAGGTTCACGGTCATCTTGCGCTTGATTTCTTCCGAATCGTAGTCGAGGGTCGAATGGCCCTCATCGACGCTGCCGAGGCGCTTTGTCTGTCCCGCCATGAAGAGCATTGCCTCGGCAAGGGATGTCTTCCCCGCGCCTCCATGGCCAACCAGGACGACGTTGCGGACTTTCGCGGTGCTGGACGCTCCCATGAGCATCGCCTCCTCAGGACGGATGATCGCAGAAGACCGTTTCACCCGGCTCCGGGTCTCCAGAGACCGGGCGGAGAGCCACTGTACGCCTTGCGTCGTGTAACACTCGACACCCACAGACGATAGCACACACGCGGACAGGAGAGAGGTGCCAGAAACCGTGCGACTAGGCGCCCTGCGCGTTGCCGGAGCGTACTGCTAGAATGGAGCGGTTTGGGACCTGCGACGTACGTATCGGGGAAGGGAACGCCTCAGCATGATGGGTCGTCACGCGCGCATCACCGCTGCCGCCTGTGCGGTCGCGCTCACGCTGCTTATCGTAGCGATGCAAGGATGTTCGTCCGGAGGAATGGTCGACTCCTCCAGCGACGGCACGACGGATCAGAAAGCTACGCAGACGGAGCCGCAGGCGGCCCAGTCAGCGCCAACATCCGAGGAGGGCAACATGCATGTGTCCGATGTGAAAGTGACCGGCAATGAGATCGCCGTCATCACCACGAATCGCGGTGTGATCAAGTTCAAGTTCTACTCCAAGGAAGCCCCTAATCATGTTGCCAGCTACATCGAGCTTGCGCGGGCTGGCTTCTATGACGGCACGAAGTTCCATCGGGTTGAGCCCGGCTTTGTCGTTCAGGGTGGCGACCCGTATTCCAAGACGGGCGCGGGCCCTGTTGGCACCGGCGGACCCGGCTACAGCCTACAGGCCGAGTTCAACTCCCTCCCGCATCTTGAGGGAACCGTCGCGATGGCGCGTTCGCAGAATCCCGATTCCGCAGGTTCACAGTTCTACATCTGCCTTGCTCCGGCACCGTTCCTTGACGGGCAGTACACCGTCTTCGGTCAGGTCATCGAGGGCATGGATGTTGTCAAGGCGACGCAGGTGGGCGACGTAATGCAGTCGGTCCGCATCGAGGAAGGCAAGTAGCGCCGGGAGGCGATCGTGGACAAGCGGAATCTAGACGAGGCGAATGCGGCATACGCCGCCGGTGATTGGCGTGCGGCGGCGCGGGAGTATCTTTCGGCCGCAGGCGACGGTGGGCCGGGAAGTGGCGAGGCGTTTCATCTTGCTGGCAACGCGTTGATGCGGCTCAAGCGATTCGACGACGCTGCGTCGGTGTACGAACGCGCCCTTGCGGATCCGGAGTATACGAAGACGGGCCCCGTCAATTCGAATCTGGGCGCCGCGCTCTGCAGCGCAGGCATGCATCAGCGGGCACTTGCCGCATATCAGCGCGCTCTCGACGACCCGATGTACAAGTCGCGCTACAAGGCGCTTCAGGGACTGGCGGGTGCGCAGTACGAAGTCGGTCTGATTGAGGACGCGGGAGATTCGTACCGCCGTGCCGCGCTCGACGATGCGAACCCGGATCCAGGCAAGGCGCTCAACAACCTTGGCCTGTGCTTCATGGCCCTCGGTCGGCCGGCTGATGCCGTTGAGGCGTACCGTGCTGCGATGGACCTGGATGACTACACTGGTCGCGGTCGTGCAGCAGCGAACATGGGGCTGGCGTACGCCGCACTTGGGCAGCACGCTGACGCAGTCAAGTCATTTGACCGTGCCGCCGAGCTCGGCTACGAGCTGAGTGGCGCCGCCGCAGCTGCGGCCGACGCCTCGCGCACTGCCATGGACTCTCCTGAGGTCGTTGAGGGTTGGAGCACCGGGGAGTTGCCGCCTGTCTTTGACGAGCCGCGCGGCGGCGAAGAATCCGCGTTCTTCACGAGGACCGACGACGAGATGCGTGTAGTCGACCGTGAGGCACGCAAGTCTGAGCGTAATGAGCGTAAGGCAGGCAAGAAGGCCTGGGTCGGAGTCGCGGTGTGGGTCGTTGGAATCGCCATCGTGGCCGGCGCTATCGCTTTCGCCTGGTTGAGTGGCCTCGGCTATCCGACGCAAAGCATGACGGTCAGCGGATTGCTCGACGCGCACCGTGGTGGCAAACCTGTCGAGTCATTCTGGGTGGCCGTGCCCTCTGCGGACGTCGAGAAGGAGATGAGCAATCTTCCTCCCGAGTTCAAGTCCTACACGCTTCAAGGCATCGAGCGCAGCGCCAAGACGTCCACGGTGGACGTCACGGTGGTGCTCGACAAGGGCGCGCCCCTTACATACCGGGTGTCACTCGTGCGTGAAGGTGTTGGCTGGAAGGTCAACGGCGTCACCAACGACTGGCGGTCAACAGGCGGCGGGTCGTAGAAATCAGCAAAGGGAATCCGTTGCGGGCGGCGAATCATTGTTGCTAATGTTACAAAGTCCGCTACCACAACGGAGGAGTACGCGTGATTCAGAAGACCTACGTGATGATTAAGCCCGATGCTGTAGCTCGGGGACTCGTCGGCCGCATCGTCGGCCGCGTCGAGGCCGTCGGCCTCACGATCGACCGAATGGAGCTCGGCAACGTCACGCTCGAGCAGGCTGCGGCCAACTACGCCGAGCACCAGGGCAAGCCGTTCTACGACGGACTGGTCGCCTACATCACGTCCGGCCCGGTCGTGAAGCTCCAGATCTCAGGCGAAGAGGCAGTCCCGGTCATGCGCAAGCTGATGGGTGCCACCAATCCCAAGGATGCAGCTCCTGGCACGATCCGCGGCGACTTCGGCCTCTCGCTTGACGCCAACATCATCCACGGCTCTGACTCGCCCGAGAGTGCAGAGCGCGAACTGTCGATCTTCTTCGGATAGCCACCGGCCAACCGCGTGCCGGCACGGCGGACCACTGGGGGTGTCCGATGTTCTTTCGCGTTATCGATAAAGAGCGCCTGCCCGACCTCGTACAAGGTCTGGGCACTGAGTACGAAGTCATAGCGCCCGTCGAAAAGGACGGACGCTTTGTCTATGCACCAATCGAGGATCCGGCCGACGTCCGGCTCGATTACGACACGACGTTGCTGCCGCCCAAGAAGTGGTTCTTCCCGGCCGAGGAAACGCTCATGCGTTTCCGCGTGGCCGACAACGAGGTTCTCGATGACGAGGTCTTCGCTGCGCCGCGGGTGCTTCTCGGCCTGCACCCATGTGACATCAACGCCTTGCTGTTGATGGACAACGTGTTCACCGGGCGATATGCGGATCCGTACTACATGCGGCGTCGCGAACAGACGTTGCTCATCGGCGTCTCGTGCACGCCGTCTGACACGTGTTTCTGCAACGTCTGGGATACCCATGAGGTGCATTGGGGATTCGACGTCTTCCTGACGGACCTGGGCGACCGATACTTCGCGTCGTGCCGTACCGTGAAGGGTGCGGAGATCCTCGACCGATTCGTTGAGAATCGCATGGTCACCGACGAGGACACGCAGGAATTCCAGCGCGTCGTGCACGACTTCAAGGACGCTTTCGACCGGACGGTGGACACCACGCAGTTGCCGGTGCTGCTCGATGCGAAGTTCGACAGCCCCATATGGGATGAGTTCGGCGAGAAGTGCCTGTCGTGCGGCGCGTGTTCGATGGTGTGTCCGACGTGCTACTGCTTCGATGTCCACGATCGTCTGGAGCCGGACCAGAAGTCCGGTGTCCGGGTGCGCACGTGGGACTCGTGCCAGTTCAGGGAGTTCGCCGCCGTAGCGCACGGCCAGAACTTCCGAGACACGCGCGCGAGCCGGGTCAAGTACCGCTACTACCACAAGCAGTGGGGATACCTCAGCAAGTTCGAGCGCGTACTGTGTGTCGGCTGCGGCCGCTGCGCACGCGCCTGTCCCGCCGGCATCAACCCGGTGAACGTTATCGAGGCGCTGCAGACGGGGGAGGTCCGATGAACAACACGCAGGTTGCCATGACGCGTGATATCGACGCGAATCCCTATCACCCGTGGCCGGCCCGGATCACATCGATCATGGACCTCACGGACAAGGAGAAGCTGTTCGAGCTCCGCATCATTGATGAGGACGTGCGAGAGGCATTCGAGTTTCAGTCAGGCCAATTCGTCGAACTCTCCATCTTCGGCGTTGGCGAAGCCCCGATCTCCATCTCCTCGGCGCCGAGCAAGCAGGGCTTCATCGAACTCTGCGTGCGCGACTCAGGCGATGTGACCGGTGCGCTCCACGCGAAGCAGTGCGGCGACGTCGTCGGTCTCCGTGGACCCTACGGCCGGGGCTTCCCGTTCGAGGACATGAAGGGGCACGACGTTCTGCTGGTGGCCGGTGGTCTGGGAATCGCGCCCCTTAAGTCGCTCATCAACCACATCCACGACGAGCGCCATGAGTTCGGCAAGGTCACCATTCTGTATGGTTCGCGCAACCCCGCCGAGGTGCTGTTCCGCTACCAATTCGATATGTGGAAGCATCGCGATGACTTCGACCTGATTCTCACCGTGGACCAGCCTGATGAGACGTGGGACGGCGAGACCGGCCTGGTGACGAAGCTGTTCGATCAGATCGACGTGGATCCGGACAACACGTACGGCGCCATCTGCGGGCCTCCCGTGATGTACAAGTACGTCATCGAGGAGATGCGCAAGAAGAACATGGACGTCGACCGCATCTACGTCTCGTTCGAGCGCCGGATGAAGTGCGGAATCGGCAAGTGCGGCCATTGCGGCGTGGGTCACCAGTACACGTGCGTCGACGGCCCCGTCTTCAACTACTGGGAAGCCATGAACCTGCAGGGGGCGATCTAGATGGCGCCGCGCGTAGCGATCATCGGCCTGGCGAGCGACTTCGGTTGCCAGGTCCAGGTGACGAACATGGAAGACCATCTGTTGGACGTTCTCGGCCTCATGGATCTTGCGTACTGGCAGCTCGCGTCAAGCGGTCACCTGCCCGAGGAGTACGACGTCGCCGTCGTCGAGGGCGCCGTCACCACGGACGAGCATGTCGCCACGCTTCTGAAGGCGCGGGAAACGGCAGCCGTGGTGATCGCGATCGGTTCGTGCGCGGTCACGGGCGGCATCCCTGCGCTTGCAGGCACGGCAGACTACGATGCGCGGTATGGCGTCGTGTACGGAGACGGGGTGGCAGTGGCGCGTGGACGCCAGGTTCCGAAGCCGATCTCCTCTGTCATCACCGTGGACTACCACGTCCCCGGATGCCCGATCGATCCCGCCGAGTTCGTGAACGTGCTCTCGCGCGCGATCATGGGCCTCAAGGACGATATGCCGCAGGACCCAATGTGCGCCATCTGCAAGACGCAGGAGAACGTGTGCTTCCTCGATCGTGGGCGGGCTTGTCTCGGCCTGGTAACGCGCACGGGATGCACCGCGAAATGCGTGACGCTCGGTCGTCCGTGCACCGGCTGCCGGGGCATCTCGCCCGAGGCGAACATACCGGCCGCGCGGCTCGTGTACGCCGAGAAGGGTCTCGACCCGCTTGAGCTCGATCGCCTGTTCGACCTGTACAACGCCGCACGGGAGGTCGTGGTATGAGCACGCTGACGGTAGAACACGTGGCCCGCATCGAGGGCCATGGCACGATCACGGTGGAGATGGAGTCCGGCATCGTGAGCGATGTCCGTATGGACATCATCGAAGCCGCACGCTTCTTCGAATCCATGGTGGTAGGACGTCGTTTCGACGAGGTCTCGCTCATCACCAGCCGCATCTGCGGCATCTGTTCGCCGAACCACGCTCTTACGTCGCTCAAGGCGGTCGAAGCCGCATTCGGCATCGAGGTGTCCGAGCGGACCGCGCTGTTGCGCAAGCTCTTCGTGTACGGCTCGTACCTGCAGAACCACGCCACGCACCTCTATGTATTCGCCGCGCCCGACTTCGTTGGCCTGCCGAGCGTGTTCCCGCTCGCGCAGACGCACCCTGACATTGTCGAGCGCGCGCTGCGCATCAAGAAGACCGGCAACGACCTCACGACCCTCATCGGCGGCCGTCCGGTGCACCCGATCACTGCGGTGGTCGGGGGGTTCTCGGCCGAGCCCAGCGCAGCGGATTTGCGCGCCATGGCCGTGCGCCTCGAGGCGCTCGTCGCCGATACCGTTGCCACCGCGGAGTTGTTCCAGTCGTTCCAGGTGCCATCGTTTGAGACCTCAGGCGAGATGCTGGCGCTTGTCGCAGACGACGACTATGCGATCTACGACGGCGAGACCGCTGCACTCGACGCCGGCTGGCGTCGGCCCGCCTCGGAGTACCGGCAGTTCATCGCCGAGACGGTCGTCGGGCACAGCAACGCGAAGCACAGTACCGTCGGTGGCCGCACATTCATGGTGGGTTCGCTGCCACGCATCAACCTCTCGGCCGGCAAGCTCATGCCGCGTGCTGCCGAGACACTCGCCAAGCTCGGGATTGCGGCGCCGTCGCGCAACACGTTCGTCAACAACGTCTGCCAGGCAGTCGAGCTGGTTGACGCTGCCGAGCGCTGTGCGATGTACATCGACCGCCTTCTGGGCACGGGGGGAAGCACGCTGCCGGAACCGTTCGCCATCAGGGCCGGTTCGGGTGCGGCCGCCAGCGAAGCGCCGCGCGGGACCCTCTATCATGCGTACAGCATCGACGATGACGGCATCGTTGTGGGCGGCGATGTGATCACGCCGACCGCGCAGAACCTGGGGAACCTTGAAGCGGACATGCGCGCGTACGCGCCGACGATAGCGGATCTCCCCAAGGACGAATTCATCCTTGGTATGGAGAAGCTGGTGCGTGCGTACGACCCGTGCCTGTCCTGCTCGGTACACTAAGCCGTTCACCGGAGCAGGCGTACCGTTCACGGTGCGCCTGCTCGGTGTATAAAGGGTGCTACGACCGAAGTGGCGAATCGGGTTCCTTCATACGGAGGACGACCAACGACGGAGGGTGAGCGCTTGAGCAAGGCGGCGTTCAGGGGCGGGGTCCATCCGCCAGAACACAAAGAGGCGACAGCGGCACTGCCGATCGAGTGGATGCCTGTGCCGGCGCGACTGGTCGTGCCGATGAGCCAGCACCTGGGTGCGCCGTGCGCCCCGAGCGTGGTGGCTGGCGATCGCGTCCGCAGGGGACAGGTTATCGGCTCGGTGGACGCGATGGTGAGCGCCCCGGTCCACAGCCCGGTGAACGGCGAGGTCATATCGGTCGGCACGTGCCTGACCGCTGGCGGCATGCGCGTCCCGTGCGTGAACATCACACCCGATGCCGAGCAGGACCTCGCGTCCTTCGAGCCGGTTCCCGAGGGCGACGTCCGGGCGACCGTTCGTGCCGCAGGCATCGTCGGTCTCGGCGGCGCTACGTTCCCGTCGGCCGTGAAGTTGAGCCCGCCGAAGGGTGTGAAGGTCGGTACGGTCATTCTCAATGGCTGCGAGTGCGAACCGTACCTCACCTGCGACCACCGCCTCATGGTGGAGTCTGCGGATCGCGTGGTCGCCGGTGCCAGGATCATGGCCGACACGATCGATGCTGCCCGCGTCGTGATCGGCGTCGAAGAGAACAAGCCCGACGCGATCGCGGCTCTGAGTGCCGCGGCCGGCGAGGGAATAGAGGTGCGATCGCTCGTGACCCGGTACCCCCAGGGCGCCGAGAAGCAGCTGATCTGGGCGTTCCTCAAGACCGAGGTCCCGCACGGCAAGCTACCGGCAGCGGCCGGCGCGCTCGTGCACAATGTCGCTACTGCGGCGGCCATCGCAGATGCGGTGGAGCTGCGCAAGCCGCTCACGGAGCGGGTGGTCACAGTGACCGGTCGGGTGGCACGTCCCGGCAACTATCGGGTGCTCCTCGGAACGCTCGTGAGCGATCTCATCGAGCATGCCGGTGGCTTCTCGGGAGATGTCGGTCGCGTCGTCGCCGGCGGACCGATGACGGGACCCGCGCTTGCCGACCTCGACGTCCCGATCGCAAAGGGCACCTCGGGCATCGTGGTCTTCGGACCCGACGAGATCGCTCCGCTGGTCGATGGTGACCAGCCGTGTATTCGCTGCGGGCGGTGCTCTGAAGGCTGTCCGATGTTCCTGCAGCCGTATCTGATCGCCACGCATGCGAACCGGCGTGACTGGACGAGTGCCGAGGTCTTCCACCCCGTGGACTGCATAGAATGCGGCGTATGCTCGTACTCGTGCCCGACACGTCGTCCACTGCTTCAGCTCATCCGACTTGCGAAAGCGGCAGCGATGGCGAAGGGGGCGAAGCTGTGATCGAGTCCACGTCAGAGAACACGCGACTCTCGGTCGCCTCGTCTCCGCATATCTCCGCTCCGACCACGTGCACCAACATCATGCTGTGGGTCGTGGCAGCTCTGGCGCCAGCGGCCATCTGGTCGATGATCAGCATCGGCTGGCCCGCGGTGCAGGTGTTCACGCTCTGCATCGGTGCCGAGCGCGGAACCGAGGCGGCCTGGAACGCGATCGCCAAGCGATCGCAGACCCTCACCGACGGCAGCGCACTCGTGACCGGCGTGCTTCTGGCGATGTGTATGCCGCCGATGTTGCCCTGGTGGATGGCGGTGGCCGCTGGCTTCATCGCTATTGCGCTCGGCAAGATGATCTTCGGCGGCCTCGGCTGGAACCTGTTCAACCCCGCGCTCGTCGGGCGGGCGTTCGTGCTGATGTCATGGGCCGGCGTGCTCTCGAAGTTGCCTGGCAAAGGGTGGTTCCAGACGCTTGATGTTCCGGCGACCAGTTCGCTTGACGCCATCAGCGGGGCCACGCGTCTGGCGGTTGCAGCTGCCGATCGCGCTGCTTCGGGTGGCTACGGCTTCAATCTGGCAGCGCAGTATCAGCCGCTGTTGTGGCGCAACCTTGAGGGGTCGCTTGGTGAGGTGTCCGCGGCTCTGTTGATCCTCGGCGGGCTGGTTCTGCTGGTGAAGGGCATCATCGACTGGCGCATCCCTGCCGGGTACATCGGCACCGTTGCAGCCCTTTCGTGGGTGTTCGGTTCCGACCCGATCTTCAATGTGCTTGCGGGAGGCGTGCTCCTCGGCGCGTTCTTCATGGCTACGGATTACGTTTCCTCGCCGATGACGAAGAACGGCAAGCTCGTCTTCGGCATCGGTTGCGGGGTCTTCAACACGGTGGGACGCTTCTTTGGCCCGTCGCCGGAGTCGACGACCTTCGCGATCCTGTTCATGAACGGTCTTGCGCCGCTTATCGACAAGATGTTCACGCCGCGTACATTCGGGTGGGTGAAGTCCGATGAAGAGTAATGCGCTGCGTCTGATCATCCCGGTCGTGCTCACGTGCATGGTTGCCGCTGCGGGGCTCTCGGCGACGTACACGATCACCGCACCGCTCATCGCTGCCCAGGACAAGGCCGCCGAGGAAGCCGCTCTCAAGAGCGTTCTTCCGGATGCGGCAACCTTCGAGGCGGTCGACTCGGCCACGCTTGCACAGGCGCAGAAGGCGGTCGGAGACAGCAGAGTCTCCGCGATCTACCGGGCACTTGATGCCAGCGGAGGCACCATCGGCTGGGGGCTCAAGGTCGGTTCGCGCGGCTACGGCGGCTACGTCGACATGGTTTGGGGTCTGGATAGGGACGGTAAAGTCACGGACCTTACAATCCTGACCATGAACGAAACGCCGGGGCTTGGTACAAGAATCAAGACGGAACCAGGGTTCCTCGAGCAGTACCGCGGGCTGCCGGGCGGCTTCACCGAGAAGGATGTCAAGACGCTCGACATGATCTCCGGGGCCACGAAGTCATCCCGTGCCGTGAGGAACAGCGGAATCGCGGTCTCCGTCGTCTACGAAACAGTTCTCAAGGCTGCAGGGGAGGTGCGCTGATGAAGGAATGGCTGAGGGTATTCAGGGCCGGTCTTTCGATTGACAACCCGTTGACCGTGCTGATGATCGGGCTGTGCGCCACGCTTGCGGTCTCGAGTCAGGTAGAGGGTTCGCTGTTCATGGGAATCGCCGTCATCTTCGTCCTTGTGATGAGCAACGCGCTCATCTCGGTGCTGCGAAGACTGATTCCCAGTCAGGTGCGGATCCCGATCTTCATCGTGATCATCGCCTCGTTCGTGACAGTCGTCGACCTCTTCCTCAAGGCGTTCTTCCCGCCCATCTACGCGGTTCTCGGCATCTGGATCCCGCTCATCGTCGTCAACTGCATCATCCTCGGTCGCGCAGAGGCGTTCGCCTATCACAACAAAGTGTGGGTTTCCGTTGCAGACGGCCTTGGCATGGGTGTTGGCTTCTCGCTTGTCCTGATCGGACTCGCCTTCATTCGCGAGCTCTTCGGAGCGGGGAAGATCGAGCTGCTGGGCGCCACGATACTGAAGATGCCGGCCGGGTACGCTCCGCCAACGATCCTCATGATGTTCCCTGGGGCGTTCATCCTCTTCGGGTTTGTCGTAGCGTTCGTCCGGTGGCTGAACGAACGCTCCTCTGACCGGAAGGCGGCCTAAGATGGCGACAATCTCGCACTTCCTGTTGCTCTTCGTCGGCGCGGCGTTGATCAACAACATCCTGCTGACACGCTTCATCGGCCTCTGCTCGTTCTTCGGCATCTCCAACAGCATGAATACCGCTCTGGGAATGAGCGCGGCCGTCATCTTCGTCATGATGATGGCGAGTACAACCACATGGCTTGTCTGGAAGTTCCTGCTCTTCCCGCTGAACCTGGGAGAGTTCCTCTACATCCCAGCGTTCATCCTCATCATCGCCGCGTTGGTGCAATTCGTTGAGATGTATCTGCGCAAGTACAGCCCTGCGCTCTACCGCGCTATGGGCATCTATCTGCCGCTGATCACGACCAACTGCGCAGTACTTGCAGCCGCAACCGAGGTCGCGAAGCCGGGCTTCTTCAAGATGGCGATGGCGTACAACTACACGCTCGGCGAGGCGCTCGTCTATGCCCTCGGCGTATCGGTGGGCTACGGGTTCGCGTTGCTCACATTCACCGCACTGCGCGAGCGACTGGACATCGCTCCTGTGCCGCGCGTGCTCAAGGGAAATCCGATGTCGTTCATCACTGCCGGATTGCTCTCGCTTGCGTACGTAGGTCTTGCCGGCTGGTTTGGGCTGTAGGGGGTTTGGGATGCTTCTGACAGTCCTCAAAGCAATGGCGGCGCTCGCATCACTGGGGGTGATCGCTGCCTCGATGCTCGCGCTGGCATCGTGGAAGTTCCACGTTGAAGTAGACCCGCGCGTGGAGGCGATCGCCTCGGCATTGCCCGGCGCGAACTGCGGCGCGTGTGGGAATCCCTCATGCTTCGCCGTTGCCGAGGCGATCGCTGCTGGAACGATGCCGGTCACGGCGTGCGTTGCAGGGGGCAAGTCCGTTGCCGAGGCGATCGCCTCGCTCATGGGTTCCGGCTCGTGTGACGTTGTCGCTGTGGTTTCGATCCGGCACTGTGGTGGCGGCACGAACGCGTCGCGCTCGTACGACTACGGCGGAGTGCAGAGCTGTAACGCCGTTGCGAAACTCGCTGGCGGCGCGCTCAGCTGTCTGTCGGGTTGTTTCGGCTACGGTGATTGTGTCCGCGCATGTCCGTTCGATGCGATGACGCTCGACGAGCGCGGTCTGCCGGTTGTGGACATCGCGAAGTGCACTGGCTGCGGCATCTGCGTGCGCGAGTGTCCGAGGGGACAGATTGGTCTGCTGGAGCTTGCCGCCGAGAATGCGCCCGTTGCGGTGCGCTGCAACGCGCACAACAAGGCGAAGGAGCGCAAGGCGTCCTGCTCGGCGTGCTGCATCGCCTGCAAGAAGTGCGAGAAGGAGTGCCCGGAGGATGCGATCCATGTGATCGACATGCTCGCGGTCGTCGACTACGACAAGTGCACGGGATGCGGAACGTGCGTGCGCGTGTGCCCGCAGAACTGCATCGATGTGTGTGCGTGCGGCGCTACAGGCTCCGTGACCGACGGCGCAGGCAAAGACGCGCTGGCGGAATCTGTGGGTGCCGGAGCCTCGGTGGAATCCTAGACATGACCCGCGCCGATTGGATACTCGCGCTCGTGATCGTGGTGTTCGCCATGCTGATAGGGCCTGCAGTTCACAGCGCGACTGCGTGGGTCCCGGCGTCGACGGTGACGATCAGCGGTCCTGCGGGCACGAGCGAGGTGTCACTTTCCACCGACTCGGAGCTGCGTGTGGCAGGTTTGGACGGTGAGGTCGTTGTGGTGATCGAGGCGGGAAGAGCGCGAGTTGCGTCCTCCAACTGTCCTGATCACGTCTGCGTCCGATCCGGGGCGATCGCAGGCGCGGGCGAGGCTATCGTGTGCATTCCGAATGGCGTCACGGTGCGGATCGGAGGCGAACGGAGCGATGGACTCGACGCTGTCATCCGCTAGCGCCGTTCCACGACGGGCGTCGGACGCCACACGGCGGACGGTACTTGCTGGCGTCCTGCTTGCCGGCGCGTGCGTTTTGGGACTGATCGAGGCGAGCGTCGCATCGCCTCTTCCCGGGATGCGACTTGGTCTGGCCAATACCGCGGTGCTCGTCGCATTGGTGTCGCTCGGTGAGGGCCCGGCTCTTGCTGTCAGCCTGTTGCGCGTGGTTGTCGTTGGGCTTGCAACGGGCAGCCTTCTGGGGCCGACCTCAGCACTTGCGATCGCCGGTGCGTTCGCCGCATGGGTTGCGATGACGCTTGCGCTCAGAAGCACTGCTCGCTTCTCGCTGGTGGGCGTTTCAATGAGCGGGTCTGCGGCTCATGTCACCGCCCAGTTCGTCGTTGCTGCGTTCATCACCGGTGCGCCAGGCATTCTCGGCCTCGCATCGGTATCCCTCTTCGCGAGCCTCCTCTTCGGTATCGCAACGGGACTAGTCGCCCGGCTCGTCGTCTCCCGTCTGGAAGGTAGTGCACTGACGGGACGATGACGAAGGGGGGTGGCGCAGATGGCGCCGCGCCTGGTTGGTCGCGAACTGGCGGCCCGTGACCTGTTGCTTGATGGCCGACCCGACGCCGTCTCTGACGCTGCTCTCGTGGCTCTCGTACTGGGTGAGACCGACGAGGAGTTGGGCCGCACGGTCCTGCGCGAGCATCCGATTCCGCATGGGCTGTGGCGCGTTCGTGCCGAGGACCTCTGCGTCCACGGCGGCGTCGGTCCAGCGAGAGCCGCATCGCTGCTCGCCTGTCTCGAACTCGGACGTCGTACAGCATCCTGGACGGGGACCGGGCGTCCGCACATCTCCACGCCCGAGGACGTCGTTCGTCTGTGCGGGCCGCAGTTCGCTGGGATGGACCGCGAGTACTTCTGGGCACTGGCACTCACTACCAAGAATCAGCTGATCAAGATCATCGAGGTCTCAATCGGAAGCCTCAACGCCTCTATCGTGCACCCGCGTGAGCTCTTCAAGGAGGCGGTGCGTCTCTCGGCAGCCTCTGTGGTGGTGGTTCACAACCACCCGAGCGGCGATCCGACGCCTTCCGGAGCGGATACGCAGCTGACGCGTAGGCTTGTTCGGGCGGGTGACGTGCTTGGCATCGAAGTCCTCGATCATGTGGTCATCGGCGACGGAGGTGCCCATGCAAGCATGCGTGAGTTGGGCCTGATGTAACGCCGCCAGAGACGAATACCGCCAACGACCTGCGGTGTTGCTATACTGATTCCTGCCGTCACG
>CAZGNF010000045.1:0-13426 GCA_964527045.1 uncultured Coriobacteriaceae bacterium
GGCGAAGCTGGCGAGATCAACGAGATCCAGCGGGAGTTCCTCTCGATCGTGAAGCAGAACTCGGACCGCCTGGTCGAGCTCATCAACGACATGCTCGACATTTCGCGCATCGAGAGCGGACGGATCCACCTCAAGATCCAGCCACTCGACCTGTGCGATCTCATCGCCGGCGCCGTCGACACCTTCCAGGCCGTGTCCGACCAAAGCGGGCACAAGCTCTTGCCGAAGGCACCGCACGACTTGCCGAAGGCGGCTGGCGACCGCGACCGCGTCGGTCAGGTGCTGATGAACTTCATCAGCAACGCTATCAAGTACTCGCCCGAGGGTGGAAGCGTCACGGTCAAAGCCAGGCAGGACGGCGACATGGTGACGGTAAGCATCACTGACCAGGGCATCGGCATCGCGAAAGAAGACCAGGCCAAGCTCTTCACCAAGTTCTACCGCGTCGACTCCTCGCTTACGCGCGAGATCGGCGGCACGGGCCTCGGCCTGTCGATCTGCAAGAGCATCATCGAGTTGCTTGGCGGCAGGGTCGGCGTGAAGAGCAGCGCGGGCAAGGGCTCCACGTTCTGGTTCTCGCTGCCGCTCGCGTCAAAGGATCTCGTGCGCACGCCTGGCCTGGAAGGCCCTGGTGCGGCTGGCGGCACGGTGTTGGTCGTTGACCGAGATCCGGAGATCGCCAACCTCGTCGAAACGTATCTCGTCAGGCAGGGCTATGACGTGGTCAAAGCGCACAATGCCGAGGAAGCGCTTGAGAAGGCGATCGAGGTGCGCCCGCGCGTCATCACGCTCGACGTGATGCTCGATGACGGCGATGGTTTCGACCTCCTTCAGCGACTCAAAGACACGCCGGAGACGAGCACCATCCCGGTGCTTGTGCTCTCGATCGTCTGTGACGAAGGCCGCTCATGCAGGCTCGGTGCCGCCGAGTACCTCGAGAAGCCGATCGACAAGAACCGCCTGACGACCATCATCGATGACCTCGTCGGCAGCGTTGCGGCACCGGTCGTGCTCGTGGTCGATGACGACCGCAACATCGTCGACTTGCTGTGCCGTAACCTGAAAGCGAAGGGCTTCTCGGTGCTAGCAGCGTACGACGGTGCGGAGGCCATGGCCGCTCTGCGCAAGAAGCATCCCGACCTGATCCTGCTCGATCTGCAGATGCCCGTGATGGACGGCTATCAGGTCATCGAAAAGGTCAAGACGGATCCCGCCACGAAGGACATCCCGATCGTTGTGATGACGGCACATCAAATCGACCGTTCGCGGATCGATATCCTTGGATTGGCACAACAGAAGGTAGACAAGCCCTTCTCGGCTGAGGAGCTCGCGCGACGGGTCGAGGCGCTCCTGGAGACGATGGAGGTCGACGCGTGAGCAAGATCCTGGTCGCAGACGACGAGCCGCATATCCTTAAGCTCGTGTCGTTCACGCTCGGTAACCACGGCTGGGAGATCGTGACGGCCGGTGACGGAGCGGCGGCGGCCGAATTGGCTGAGTCCGAGCAGCCTGACCTGATTCTGCTCGATGTGATGATGCCGGTGATGAACGGGTATGACGCTGCGAAGAAGATCTCCGAGAACCCGGCGACGGCTCACATCCCGATCGTCATGCTCTCGGCAAAATCACAGCAGCGCGAGATTGCAGAAGGTTTGACGTGCGGTGCAAGCGAATACATCTGTAAGCCGTTCACGCCCAAGGACCTGGTCCAGCGGGTGTCGGAGATCCTGGGCGAGTAGGAAGAGGTAGCGCACATGAAGAAGATCCTCGTAGTCGACGATGAACCGTCGATCCAGAAGCTTCTCACGGTGGCACTCACGAATCGCGGATACACGATCGTGACTGCCGACAACGGCATCGAAGCGCTTGCTATGGCCGAGACCGAAAAACCAGCGCTCATCGTGCTGGACGTGATGATGCCCAAGATGACCGGACACCAGGTGCGCGAGGAACTTCGCCGCCGCCCGGCGTTCAAGGAGATCCCGATCCTCTTCCTCTCGGCGGCCGGAACGTTCGAAGAGCAGGTCGAGCAGATGAAGGATGACTTCGTCGACTACATCCCGAAGCCATTCAAGCCATCCGAGGTGGCCGACCACATCGAAGCGATGCTCGATCCCGCGAAGCGTGAGCAGGTCGCCCGTGAGCGCGCAAAGCGCGAGGCGAAACTGCACACCATCGTGAACATCATGCATCGGGATCGCGACTGACGTTCTGTCCGCACCGTCACGAGGAGGGGCGCCCGTGGCGACATGCAAGATACTGGTTGCAGATGACAACCAGCAAATACGACTGTTGGTGGGCGCAGCATTGCGCTCGCTTGGTCACGAGATTCTCCAGGCGGTTGACGGAGAGAACGCACTCGAAACCGCAATCGCCGAGCAGCCCGACCTGGTGCTACTCGATGTGACGATGCCCAAGCTCGACGGCTTCGAAGTGCTCGCCTTCCTCCGCAAGCGAGCCGAGACGAAGAACGTGAAGGTCATCATGCTGACCACCGCCGCGCAGAAGACCGACCTCAAGCACGGTGCCGATCTGGGCTGTGATGACTACGTCACGAAGCCCTTCGAGCCGAAGGTGCTCAGGGAGGTCGTGCAGCGAGTGCTGGGCGATGGCGACTGCTGGTAAGCTGCCACAAGTCTCGCTAAACTGACGTCAAGTTGTATCTGCACTCGTAGAGGGGACGAGCATGCGGAAGGTTCGAGGCACGGTCGCTTTCGGCGGACTAGTCGTTTGCCTCCTTTGTGCATTCCCGTCCTTCGCTTGTGCTTTCGATGAATCGACATCAACGATTCCCTCGTTCTCGCAGGCAAACTGTGGAAATTGCCACGACCCGTACTTCTCGGTGGGAAGAGGCGTCCACGGCGGCTACACAACGACTACGACCAAGTGCGAAGAATGCCACGAAATCCACGATGCCAACGCCGCCACGTTGTTGCCGGCGTCGACTATTCAGGCCACCTGCTTCACATGCCACGACGGCACGCAGGGTCGAGGCGTCTACGGTGCAATCGCCGCGCGGGGCATCTTCGTCGCAGCGTCTCACTCGGTGGACACAACGAACGTCGTGCCGGGCGGCGATTCCGCAACCGGCGGATCCAAGACGATGACCTTCAAGGGTGTCGGCGGCATGCTCACCTGCACTGACTGCCACTCCCCACACGGATCGTCGGTCGTGACCGCCTTTCCCGGTGATCGGTACCGCTATTCCGGATGGGGCCTGCCACCCGCCAGCGGCCGACTACTACGCACAAATCCTGGTGACGCCGCAACCGCAACCGCCGATTACGGCTCCGACTGGTGTCTCGCCTGTCATCAGGGTCGAAACTCGGCACTCTCTGCAGTGCACAATCACCCGGCAGAGTCGAAGTACACGACCTCAACTCCGTTCAACTACACCCGCGTTGCCGTCATGACAGCCGACACCGTCTCATCAACCACCACATATGGTGCCGTCGGCGGAACGAACCGCGGGTACCTGATGCCATTCCCGCGCACCGCACAGCAAAACGGCCACCTGCCGATATGTCAGCAATGCCACGAAGACACGCGGTATGTTGGCGATCTGGTCGGCACAGGCAATCAGGCGGACCCTGCAACCTGGACCGCATCCGTAAACGACGGCATCACCGCAGCCAACAACCCGAGGTTTGGGACGTTCCCGCATGAGGCGATGGGCTACCGGCTGCTTGTGGAGGCCACGTCGACCGCGTACTACGACGACCTGTGCCTCAACTGTCATCCCGTGGCGCAACTGCCGTAACCCAAGCACACGACGCCGCGTGCCGGCGATGCCAAAGTGTGCCGGTCTTGCTGCAGTGGCCATCCTGGCACGATACTGGCAGTTCTCCCATGCGCAAGGTATTATGAAGGTTGGTGGAATGTCCTTCTTGAGGTGAGCATGCGCTCGACTATCACACGCATGGCTTACATCGCGGCGCTCGCGGCCCTGGTTGTCATGGCCCCGTGCGTGGCTTTGGCGTACGACGAAACCACCTCGACGCTGCCGCCAACGATGGATGAGGCGACCTGCGGCGGCTGCCACGACCCCTGGCCTGACGCGATCTTCGTCGATCCAAACGCCGGAGTGCACGGCGGGTACACCATCACGACGTCCAAGTGCGGCGAGTGCCACTCCGTGCACCAGGCGTCAGCTTCGGGAGTGATGCTCCTTCCGGGCGCGACTACCAAGGCCACTTGTCTCACGTGCCACGACGGCACTGCAGGCCAGGGCGTGTACGGTGCCATCGTAGGCCGCGGTCTCGCGGTCGGGTCTTCACACAGCGTCGAGACGACCAGTGTGGTCCCCGGCGGAGATGAGAACACCGGCGGCGCGATCTCGGTCACGTTTGGTGGCCCGAACGGAACGCTTACCTGCACTTCGTGCCACAGCCCGCACGGTGCTGACGTAGTGAACGCGTATGTGGGCGAGCGTCAGCGTTCGTACACGTGGGGTGTCATCAGCCTCACGAATTCCAGCAAGCTACTCAAGCAGTCGCCGGGCAACTCCACGACGCCCACGGCTGACTACGGCTCGGATTGGTGTCTCGGCTGTCACAAGGGTCGGAGTTCGGGGCTGTCCGCTGCGCACAACCATCCGGCGGACTCCAAAGCCACGACCGCGACACCGTTCATCTACACCAACGTCGCCAAGCTCAACGGTGATGCTCTTACGGGTGTGACGGTTCTTGGCACACTCGCAGGCACCAATCGCGGCTACCTGATGCCGTGGCCGCGCACCGCTCAGCAGGCCGGACATGCGCCGATCTGCCAGCAGTGCCACGAGGACTCGCGAGTCGTGGGTACCCTGTCGGCAGACGGCACGCAGGGGGACGCAGCGGCATACACGATCACGATTCCGGATGGCTGGGCCGGAGGGGATAATCCGCGGTTCCAGAACTTCCCGCATGAGACGCAGAACTATCGTATGCTCGTCGAGGCGACTTCGACCGCCTACTACGACGACCTCTGCCTGAACTGCCACCCGGTCGCAGCGCTGCCGTAGCGGCTACCCCCGTCTCGCACCACGCGGCTTCTGCAATCACACAAACACCACGTTGCTTCATCCTACTTTACTTCTGAACTCGTTATGCGACACTACGCTACAGCGACGTCATGGACAGCGGGAGGGGCGTATCCATGGGGGCTCGATTGCTGCGTACGTGTCTGCTACTCATCGCCATCGCGATCTTCGCGTTTGCGTGTCCGGCATTCGCCTTCGACGAGACCACCAGCACCGCCGGTGACTGGGCTACGTGCGGGGAGTGTCACCTCCCCGGTGCCATGGCGGGCACCGGTACACGATGGGGACCGCATGGTGGCTACACCGCCACGACCCACGCATGCGAGGCCTGTCATACGCTGCACGACGCACCCACAGACTTCAACCTGCTGCCCGGCGAGACCATCTACGCGACGTGCATGACGTGTCACGACGGCACGTCAACCATCGGCGAAGGTGTGTACGGCGCTATCGAGGGGCGCGGCCTGAGTGTCGCGGCACAGCACGGCATTGAGACCACAACCGTCATTCCGGGCGGAGACGCATCCACTGGCGGCAGTTCAGTGGGCACGTTCGCTGGCCCGGGCGGGAAGCTAACCTGTAGTGACTGCCATTCACCACACGGCAACAACTGCGTCGCCCCCTTCTACGGCGAACGTCAGCGCTCATACCGGTGGGGAATCATGACGCTTCAGACCCAGAACCGTCTACTGAAGCAGCGTCCGGGTACCGCAACCACGGCAACGCCAACGTACGGCTCCGACTGGTGCCTCGCGTGTCATCAGGGCCGCGCATCGACGCTGAGCCAAACGCACAATCACCCCGCCGAATCACTTGCTACGACGACCACACCGTTCACGTACAACAACGTTGCGAGACTGGCGGCGGGAGCGAACGCGACCGCAACGACGCTTGGGCCACTCGGCGCGAACAACGGCGGCTACCTCATGCCCTTCCCGCGCACGGCACAGCAGACAGGACATCTCCCTATCTGCCAGCAGTGTCACGAGGACGTCCGCAACGTTGGGTCGCTCGGCGCGACCGGGAACGCCGGGACCGTCTCACCGTATCTGGTTACCAGCGCCGATGGCCGCGCTGTCGCTGACAAGCCGCGATTCCAGAACTTCCCCCACGAGGCGACGTCATATCGCATGCTCGTGGAGGCCACGGCTACCGCCTACTACGACGACCTCTGCCTGAACTGTCACCCGGTCGCAGCGCTGCCGTAGCGGCTACCGCTCGACACGCGTCCAGCGGCACACGCGTGCCTCGGCGACCTCAAGCAGCTCGTAGAGCACCACACCGAGCATCGCCATGCCGATGATTCCGGCGAACATCTCGCTGTAGGCGATGCGGCTCCAGGCATCAATGATGTAGTAGCCGAGCCCCTCGCTCCCTGCCACCGTCTCCGAGAAGAACAGCACCGCGATCGCCGTGCCGGTGCTGATCCTCAGCGCGGTGAAGATGTCGGGCAGCGCCGCCGGCACCACCACATGTCGGAAGACCTGCCAGCGCGTCGCACCGAGTGAGCGAACCGAAAGCACGGCTGATGCGGGGATCCCGCGCGCCGCATCGCGCGCCGTCACGAGTATCTGGAAGAAGACGATAAGCGTGATGAGCGCGATCTTCGGGAGGTTGCCGATACCGAGCAGCACGAGCAGCACCGGCAGGAAGACGACTTTCGGCACGGGGTACGTGAGGAACACGAGCGGTGCCGCGATGGCGTCTACGCGCGGGCTGCGCCCGATGGCGAGACCTAACGGCGTCGCGATGGCCGCACCGATCGTCATGGACGCTACGACACGCCATGCGCTGATTCCGGCGTGCGGCAACAGGTCCGAGAAGAAGAGGCGTCCGAAATCGGAGAGCGCAGGTACGGGGCCAGGCAGCGCCTGCGAGCCGATCGCCATCGAGAGCAGCTGCCAACCGGCAAGCAGTACTGCGCTTGCCGCCACGTAGCCGCCGATTCGACGCAGCCAGGCGTTCATCGAACGCCTCCAGCCAGCGCCGGGTCCGCGAAAGCACCCTCGGCCGCAAGCAGGCGACGCAGCTCGACGCAGCGCTCGAGGAACGCGGGTGTCTCCCGGTAGCCCTCCTCGCCCATTCCCGGGTTGTCGACGATCGCCGCGACCCGACCCGGACGGGGCGACATCACGACTACTCGCCTGCCGAGGAAGACCGCTTCCTCGATGGAGTGCGTCACCAGCACCACGGTGTGTCCGCGCTGCTGCCAGATGCCCAGCAGCAGGTTCTGCAGGTCCTCGCGCGTGAGCGCGTCAAGTGCCGAGAGCGGCTCATCCATGAGCAGCAGATCCGCATCGAGCGCGAGCGCGCGGGCAAGCGCGAGCCGCTGCTGCATGCCGCCCGACAGCTCGCCGGGGTACGCCTCGGCGAACTCGGCAAGGCCGAGACGCGTAAGCGCCTCGGCGACCATCGTGCGACGCGTGACGGCGTCAACGCCGCGCACTTCGAGTCCGAGCGCGGCGTTGTGCGCAACCGTCTTCCAGGGCAGGAGTCCGAAGTCCTGGAGGATCAGTGCCGTGCGTCGGCGAGGCCGCGCGACCGCCTCACCACCGACGAGCACGTCGCCAGCGTCCGCGGGCAGCAGCCCCGCAAGCGCCAGCAGCAGCGTGGACTTGCCGCAGCCGGAGGGGCCGATGATGGCGATGGGCTCGCCGTCAGCGACCTCGAGACTCATCCCCGAGAGCGCGGGGACATCGCGACCTACACCGCTGTAGGTGACGGCGAGCTCTCGAACCGATACGGCTGCCACGGGGTGTCCTTACTCGGGCAGAGCCTGCACGAGATCGGCGTAGGTGACGTCGCCCTTGAGCAGCTCCTTGGCCTTCATCCAGGTCAGCACCGCGTCCACCTCGGCCTGCGTGGGAGGCGCGGCCTTGGGGTACGCGTTCACCGGGTAGGTGTCCTTGAGCGGCTCGGGCAGACGGGCCTTGTCCACAAGCAGCGCCCTGAAGGCGTTCGGGTCAGCGTTGATGACATCCACCGCTTCGTCCCAAACGCCGAGGAGCTCCTTGACGGTGAGCATACCGCCAGGCGTCGCCATGAACTTATCCGAGACACCCAGCACGGTCTGCGTGAGGTTCGCGCCCGCAGTGTCATCGGCGATGAGCACGGCACCCTGCGAGACCGCGAGCGTGAGGAACGGCTCGGGGAGCGCGGCGGCCTCAAGCTTGCCGTTCATGAGCAGCTCGAAACGAACCGGCACCTTGGCGACGACTTCCTTCTTCACCGAGTCGGCCGGGACCTTCGCCTCGGCCATGAGGCCGTCTAGCACGAACTCCTGGATGGTCGCCGAGGATGTGGCGACGGGCACGTTGGCGAGATCCGCAAGCGTCTTGGCCTTCGAGCCCGGCTTCGCAACGATGCCGAAGCGGCCCTCCTTGGCTGTGGCGCCGAGCATGACCGTCGCGATTGAGACGGGCGAGCCGCCGGCCTCAAGCGCGGCCGAGGCGATGATGTCGCCCATGTAGGCGTCGATCGCGCCCGATGCGAACGCTGCGTCGCGCTCCTGTGCGGCCTGGAAGATGAGGATCTCTACCGAGAGCCCCGCTTCCTCGAACAGCCCCTGCTCTTCGGCTACCCACAAGGGCAGCGAGTCCTCGGTGGGAAGCGTGCCAATCTTGATTGGCACCGGCGTGGTTTTGATCGTCGTGCCGTCCGAAGCGACCGGTTCGTCCTTCTTGGCGCAGCCCAGCAGTGCACCAGCGACAAGCGCTACGACGAGCATAAGGGCGAGCAGACGGATACGGGTGGTTCTCACAGGTCCTCCTCGGTAGGAACGAACAACGTCAGCGGAGCTTACGGACACACCGGGCGACGAAGACGAATCTCGTCACGCACCGGGATACCGGCGAAACCGGGGATGGCCTCGCCGTGATGGTCGATCATGATGCCGGTCTCGATCTCAGAGATCGCGAAGCCATGGCGCTGGTAGAAGTGCAGCGCGGGGATGTCGTCGTTGGTGGTAGCGGTCTTGAGCGCATTCACGCCCTTCTCGCGGGCTGACGCGGCCGCAGCTTCGATGAGCGCCGAGCCGACACCGGAGCCCTGAAAGCCCGGATACACCGAGAGCAATACGACTGCAAGCTCGCCGCGGTCGAGCGCGAGCGACACGAGGCCGGCGAACTCGCCGTCGCGCTCGGCGACGAGGTTCTCGGCGGAAAGCACGTCAAAGGTGCGACCGAAGGCATCGATGTCGGTCTCGCCCCAGGCGCGATCGCAGATCTCCTCGATGTCGTGCCTGTCGCCGGGGGTCGCAGGGCGCACGGTGTAGTCGGCGTGGTCTCGGCCGGGGCGATGCTCCCGGCAGGTGACCGTCAGACGCGCCTCGGTCAGCGGCAGATCCTTCTCGCACACTGCGCAGCGGTACTGCGGATATGGCATCTCGAGTGATTCGTCTACCCGGTCGGGTGTCACCGTGGGTCCTCCGTCACGAAAAGCGCCCGGCGGGCGCACGCGTCACATTATAGAATAGTCGCGAAGCATTCGATGCACTCTACCTGCCGAGGAGCGACATGTCCCGCATCCTGCCTTATCTCGACGAGTCACCACTGGCCGCTGAAGTGCTTGCGCGGGCGCAGATCACACTGACAGACCTCGACGGCACGCTGCTTGGACTTGGCGGTTCAGTGCTCATCGACGCCACCGGTGTGCCCGCGCTCACGACCGTGCAGGCCATCGTCGAGGTGAACACAGCGGGCCTCGAGGTAGTGGTGTGCACCGGACGCAACCGCATCCAGGCTGGCGAGGTCAGCCGCATCCTCGGCTGGAGCTCGTTCATCGCCGAGCTCGGCTGCATCATCATGTACGACCGTCGTGAGCCCGCCGAGTACCTTCTCGGCGAATGGCCGGATGGGATGCTGCTTGAAGGCGAGACACCGCACCAGGCGATGACGCGCTTCGGCGCCCTGCGTGTGCTCACCGAGACGTTCCCGGGCAAGATCGAGGAGCACGACCCGTGGCACACCGACCGCGAGGTCACGCACGTGCTGCGCGGCAGCATCGACTGCACTGCGGCGCAGGCGGCGCTCGACACGCTCGAGGTGCCTATCGCCATCATCGACAACGGCATCGTGCATCCGCCGCGCCACACGCTGGTGGATGTCGACGAGGTGCACGTCTACCACCTCGTGCCGAAAGGCACCTCGAAGGAAGCGGCGATCCGCACACTTCTCGCCCGCCGCGGCCTCACGCCGAACGAAGCCGTCGCTATCGGCGACTCGGCCACCGACGTGGAGATGATGAACGCAGCGGCGCTCGGCATCCTCGTGCACAACGCGCTCAAGGATCCCAAGGTCATGGCTGCCGCCGGTGGGTTTGACACCATCGTCGCGACACGCGCCGAGCGGGGCGACGGCTGGGCCGAGTTCGCGCATGCATGGCTGGCGGCCAGAAGCCGTTAGCACGATTCCCCGGCATTGCATAGCCGCTGCTCAAGGCATACAATCGTCGGTGCCCTTCGGGGCGTTGACAACGTGTTAGGCTCCGTTCCGTTAGGTGCGGCTCCTGTTCGAACATAGGCCACTGCCCGGAAATGTCGAGAGACGCCAATGGGTATAGCAGCCCTCGCCGGCTTAAGGCGAAGGATAACGTGGCTGGGCATCATTCGCCCTACGTCGGACAGTGCTCAAACCATGACGAGGGAAGGGACGCTCCGGACGCGCACTACGGCGCCCGGGCGATACGCGCGGCTTAGTCGCGCTCTCTGGCCCCTCGTCCATGCGGACGCAGGGGTTTTTCATTGTCGTCAGACCTATTGCCGTGAGAACAGGACCCTCGTGACTCCATTCAGTCCGTAGGTCTCGGCTCCCGAACTTCCGGGGGGCGCGGGACCCCCAGAGCACCTTTCGGACATCGTCCGAAGGGAGGGAGCTAGCGTGTTCTACTTGACCCGCATGTTGGGCAGGCCGGTGGTCGATGCCGCCGGTGAGACCATCGGTGCAATCAGCGACGTCGCCATCGCCACCCGCGAGGTATTCCCTCGCGTGACCTCACTCGCCTTCCTCGGTCCCGAGAAGACGCCGTTCATGTTGTCGTGGCGCAAGTACGTGGAAGCGATCGACGACGAGCAGATCGTCTTGAACGTCACCCGCGATGTCCTTCGCTTCAGCTACCTGCAGCCGGACGAGATCCTCCTCGCCCGCGACCTCCTCAACCAGCAGATCGTCGATACGCAGGGCATGAAGGTCGTGCGCGTGAACGACCTCAAGCTTTCCGAGTCGCGCCACCAGCTGCGCCTGCTTGGCGCCGAGGTCGGCGTCCGCGGCATCCTTCGCGGCCTCCATCCGGCGCTCGAGCGTGCAGTGGAGCGTGTGCTGAAGCTCGTCGGCGGCTCCCTTGCCGAGGACATCATCGCGTGGAACTACATGGACTTGCTCGACCGCGATCTGTCGCACGTGCAGCTCTCGGTCACCCACAAGCGGCTCCACGAGCTGCACCCGGCCGACATCGCCGATGTGCTCGAGCAGCTCTCCCCCGCTCAGCGGGCGAAGGTCTTCGAGCACCTCGACAACCCACAGGCGGCCGACACCATCTCCGAGCTTGAGGATGCGTTCCAGGCGGACGTCATCGACGACCTCGGCAGCCAGCGCGCCTCGGACATCCTCGAGATCATGGACCCGGACGACGCTGCCGACATCATCGGCGACCTCCCCTACGACAAGGCCGAGGCACTCCTGCGTCTCATGGGCGTGGAGGAATCCGGCGCAGTTCGCGGGTTGCTCGGCTATCGGGAGAAGACGGCTGGCGGCATCATGACGCCCGAGGTCACCACCGTGACCGAAGAGATGACCGTGCAGCAGGTCATCGACCACCTGCGTGGCGAGGCGGCCGAGAACGAGAGCATCTACTACATCTACGTCACAGACGAGACCGATCACCTCGAGGGCGTCATCTCCCTGCGCGACCTCGTGGTGAGCGACCCGGACACGCTCGTCGCCGACATCGTCACCAAAGACGTCATCACCGCCTACGTGGAGGACGACCAGGAAGAGGTCGCCGAGACGATGAGCAAGTACGACCTGCTCGCCATGCCGGTCGTGGACGAGACGAACAAGCTCCTCGGCATCGTCACGGTCGATGACGCTCTCGACGTCCTCGAAGAGGAGTCCGCCGAGGACCTCGAGCTCGCGACCGGCCAGCGTGCCAAGGCCGGCATCACGGGTATCTGGCGCTGGGTGTCGCGTAATGGCTGGCTCGTGGTGTGGGGCGCGCTCTTCCTGGTTGCCGCGATGCTGCCGGTTCCCGGTATCGCGCTGCTGGTGCTCTTCGCGACGATCATCCTGCGCATCGCCGAGGATGTCGCCTCACACGCACTGTCGCGCGTGATCGAGACGGAGGATGAGGAGGAGCGCACGCCGCTGTGGCGTCGCTTCGCAAGCGACGCGCTCGCAGGAACGGCGCTCGGCGTGCTCGTCGGACTTGTGGCGGGCGCGGTGACATGGCTTGTGCAGGAGCCGTCCGGCGTGCTCGACCAAGCGCCGCGCATCGAGCTGGCGATCCTGGTCGGCCTCGTGTACGCGCTCGCAGTGCTTGCCGTCTCGCTCGCCGGTACGCTCGTGGCGCGAGTCGCCGAGGGCGTCGCCCGGCGCGGACGTCGCGTCTCGGGTACCGCCATCACGGTGGTGCTGATGCTTGCTGGCATGCTCGCCTTCGGCGCACTCGCGCTCGGCGCGTGGTTCGTACTCGCTTCCCAGGGCCTCGCCGGAATGTAGCTGGATATGACCGAGGCGAAGACCAGGACCCGCAAGCGCACAGGTCTCTTCGCGCTGCTCGCCGTCATCGGCCCGGGCATCATCGCCGCTTCCGCCGGGAACGACTCCGGCGGCATCTCCACGTACTCGGTGGCGGGCGCGAAGTACGGCTACACGATGCTGTGGATGATGCTCGCCATGACGCCGTCCTTCGCGATCGTGCAGGAGATGGCCGGCCGCATGGGCGCCGTCACCGGCAAGGGGTTCTCGGCGCTCATCCGCGAGCGCTTCGGCGTGCGGCCCACGTTCTTCGCGATGCTCATGCTGCTGGCGAGCAACGCGGCCACGACGATCGCCGAGTTCGCCGGCATCGCCGCCGCGATGCAGCTCTTCGGCGTGTCCAAGTACATCTCGGTGCCGATCGCGGCCGTGGTGGTGTGGCTGCTCGTCGTTCGCGGCTCGTACCGCAACGTCGAGAAGGTGCTGCTTGCGCTCTCCTCGGTGTTCATCGCGTACGTGATCGCCGCGTTCCTCGCCAAGCCCGACCTGGGAACCGTCGCAACAGCGTTCGTGGTGCCAAGAATCGTGCCGACGCAGGCGTTCATCGCACTCGCTATCGGCCTCACCGGCACGACGATCGCGCCGTGGATGCAGTTCCTTGTGCAGAGCAACATCGTCGACAAAGGCACGACCGTGAAGGAATGGGCGCTTGCCC
>CAZGNF010000046.1:0-4507 GCA_964527045.1 uncultured Coriobacteriaceae bacterium
ACCCAGGCCGATACACCACTCGGCAGCTGCATCGCACGCGATGACGAATTCGGCGTCGTGGAGGAGCGCCTTGTAGAAGGACTCTGCACCATCAACCGGAGCTGAGCCGACGATCAGCGCAGTCTCGGCCATACGCTTACTCCCCTTCCGGCGGAACGACGCGCTGCAAAGCTGGCAGAACGAATGCGGCACAGACCGCGCAGAGCACGGCTGATGCGAACACAAAAGAGTTGTACCCCGCTGAGTACGCCCAGACGGGCTGATCGCCTGCGTACTCGGCGAAGAAGATCGCTCCCGAGATGAGATGCAGAACGAATCGGCCGATCGAACCGAGAACGATGCCGGGGACGATCGCGGTCCACAGGGCCCGACCCCATTGTCCGCGGGTCGCCGCGCGGGCCAACGCGGGGGCGAACGCGCCAGCGAGACCGACGGCCATGAATGCAAGCGGATAATCGAGGAAGAACTGAACCCAGTGCACGATGTAGAGCGGAGGATGCATCAAGTCGAGCACTCCGTAGAGCAGACCCGCCGAGAGTCCCACGGGCAGACCACGGCGTAGTGCGAGGACGAACAACGGAAGCATCGCCAGTGAGACGTCGCCCCCCTGTGGCATCTGCCAGAGCTTCAGCCAGCCAAGCACGTACGCGAGCGCAAGGGTGAGCGCGATTTCCGCCATGATGACGAGGCGACGGTGGGACATGACTACTCCTTTTCTCGGCACGGGCGCGAACGCCCGGGTCGGAGCGGAGCATGGGACTGATAGGATGCCGAGGCATCCACCGTGCTTGCCGATCCGCATTATCGGAACGGTCCTTCGGTCGCGACCCGCAGGTCGCCTCTCAGCCGCGCACGCAGCTCCCGATACGGTAATTCAGGACTTGACCATGCTGTCACAGGACCGCATGACCGACAAGTGTTACTCCATGGCCTTCAAATATGAGTAGGGGTTGATTGCGGCTCCGCCACCCGGATGAATCTCAAAGTGAAGGTGCGGTGCGCTCGCAGATGCGTTACCGGTGGAGCCCACGTAGCCGATCAGCTCACCGGCCGCTACCCGTCCGGAGGTCCTCACGTACCCATTAAGATGCGCGTAGTAGAACTGCCATCCGTTGTCGGCAGTCAGCCATATGGTCTTGCCGCCGAGCGAGTTCGACTTTGCGCGCACAGTGCCCGCCAGCACCGCGACAGCCGGCGTACCCGTTCTCGCCATGATGTCGGTGCCCTTGTGCGTACGGCCTCCCGAGCGTGCTGCGCCCCAGGTATTCGCGTAGTAGTAGGAGCCCTGCACCGGGAAGACCATGCCGTTGGGGCCGGCAGGATAGCGTGTGCTGCTCTTGGAACTGCCGCCATTCTGCTTGGCGAGAGCGGCGGCGAGCTTCTTCTGCACGGCGGCGTACTCTGACTCGACACCCTTGAGCTTCTTGTCGAGTGCCGCAGCTTTGGACTTGAGCGCTTTGGCTTCCGCAGACTGATCGGCCTTCACGCTTTCGATCTCCGCCTTCTGAGCGATGAGATCCGCCTGGAGCGTCTTGACCTCAGCAACAACCTCGGCATCCTGCTGTCCGATTCGGCTCACGTATTCAAGCCGCACGAGCATGTCGTCGAGCGTGTCGCTCGTGAGCAGAAGGGCCAGGTAGTCGATGTCGCCCTGGCGGTACATCTCGGCGGCATGCGAACTGAGGCGTGCCGAGGCTTTCGCGAGGTTCTCTTTGGTCTTGGAGAGGTTGGCGTTGGTGGTAGCGAGCTTGGCGTTCGTCGCATCGAGCTTCCAGTACGCCTTCGAGTATGCGTCACCGGCGCGCTTCGACTCACTGCGGAGCGCTGCCAGCTGCTCTTTGAGTTGCGTGACTTCGGACTTCGCGCCGAACGCGGACGTAGCAGGAAGCACCATCGCGACCACAGTGGCTGCGATGATGAACCAGGCGTATATGCGTCGGCTTCTTTGAGTCATAGTCACCAAATCCCGTTACAGTCTACACGAACAGCCGTCAGACACGCCCGAAGGTCGCGCCGAGGGCGCGGTAGAGCGCCCGTGCCACGGTGTCCGCCCAAGCCGGATCGGCGAACAAGGATGCGTCTCCCTTGCCGCGGGCGTTCCCGAGAATGACCCGCACGCCAGATGCTGCCGAAGCAGAGAGAATGCCACTCGGCGCGCTTGCTGGTGCACGAACCGTCTGTCCAGGCGAAGTGAGCGCCTCGGTCATGCTCGCCACCAACTTGGCGGTGGCGGCGGTCGCTGACGCGTCTTTCGACGCGGTCGAGGTTACCTGGATACCCTCAGCTCCCGTCGTGGCGATATCGAGTGCCACGACCACCGTCGCTGTGGTCTCTGCGACGATCGCTGCGCGATCCGCAGTCGCCGTCGATGTGGAGCCCACGCTCCTCGTGACCTTGACAGCCGCCCCTGAGGCCTCCAGGAGTGATCGCAGGCGTCGGGTGACTTCCATGGTCGTGTCACTGCCTGACGTGATCGGCGCGGGATCGATGATGATAGTCACGCCGTCCATCTTGTAGGGAAGCAGGATCGAAGAGGCGACCGAACGACCGGCCACTCGCACGCGAACGGTCGAACCGTTGCGGACCTCCTGACCTGCCGTGGGATACGTCTCCGTGACCGTGCCCTCGGTCGCCGAAGCCTCGACTGTCTCAAGTGTCACTCTCAGGCCGAGCGTCTCAAGCCGCATGCGGGCATCCTCGGAGGTTGTGCCGACGACATCGGGCATGATGAAGGTTTCCGAGCCAGCCGAGACGATGATCTTGACGGTGTCACCTCGGCGCGCGAGTGTTCCCGCGCTCGGCTCCTGCGAGATGATCGCGCCTTTAGGCACGGTGACCGAGAACCACTCTCCGCCTTCAACAGTGACAAGACCGGCGCTGTCGAGGACAGCCGTGGCTTCGGGAGTCGTTCGGCCAACGACAGCAGGCACGGCGATAAGGCCGTTGCGCATCGTGAAGACGACGCCTGCGGTAGCTCCAACGATCACGACGACGATGGCAACGGCGGTAATGATGAGCCACCGCGGTATGAGAGGGCGGCGTCGGGGCCGCTCGGTAATCAGCTCTTCCATGTGGATGAGTATAGCAACATCGGTGCCTTGCCTGGCGAGCGATACGGGGTGTATCCTGCACGTTCGCGACCAGCGACAACTTCACCCGGAGGTAATCCATGCCGGCCTATGACTACAAGTGTCCGTCCTGTGACTGCATGTTCGAAGTGACGCGTGGTATCCGAGAGACCGGACCGATCGCGTGTCCGGAGTGCGCTTCTGAGGCGAAGCGCATCTTCTCGCCCGTAGGAATCGTCTTCAAGGGATCCGGGTTCCACAACACGGACTATCGCGCTAAGAAGGCCATTCCGGCACCGACCGAGAGCGTTCCTTCTGGCGAGAAGAAGGCCGAGAAGCCCGCCTGTGGTGGCGATGGCTCCTCGGCCTGCGCGTCGTGCCCTGCCGCTGAGTAGCGACTACTCCATCCGCACCCAGAACTTCTCGGCTCCGGTACGGTAGACCGTCTCGATGAACCGGACCGTGCCGGTCTTGTTGTCCATGGCGATCGAGTGCGTCCGGGCGCCCTGTCCGAAGTACTTTACGCCGCGCAGCATCTCACCATCCGTGACTCCGGTAGCGATGAACGCTGCTTCGTCGGTGTTGACCAGGCAGTCCATGGTAAGGACGCCGTCGATATCGCACTGAGCCATCGTGAGCGCACGCGCTCGCTCTTCTTCGCTGCGGAACTGGAAGCGCCCCATGAAGGTTCCGCCGATGCACTTCATGGCAGTGGCGGCCAAGACGCCCTCAGGCGCACCGCCGGCACCCATGTACAGGTGGATCCCGGTGCCCTCGATCGCTGTCGCGACCGCGCCAAAGACATCGCCATCCGAGATGAGTCGAATGCGCGCCCCGCTCGCACGGACTTCGCGAATAAGGTCTTCGTGACGGTCGCGCTCCAGGATGCACACGACAATGTCCTCGACAGGCCGCTTGAGCGCCTTCGCGACGTTGATCACGTTCTCCGTCGGTGTCGCATCGATGTGAACGGCGCCGTTGGCCGACGGGCCGGCGGCCACCTTCCACATGTAGGTGTCAGGAGCGTTCAGCAGCGTGCCTTTTGGACCGAATGCCAACACTGCGAGCGAGTTTGGCTGACCATACGCCGTGAGGTTCGTGCCCTCGAGCGGGTCGACGGCGATGTCGATCTCCTCGCCGCCAGCGCCCACCTTCTCGCCGATGTAGAGCATAGGAGCCTCGTCGCGCTCCCCCTCGCCGATGACGATCTCACCTGAGATGTCCAGGATGTCGAATGCCTTGCGCATAGCTTCGACGGCCGCGTGGTCCGCAGCCATCTTGTCGCCTTTGCCCATCCAGCGAGCCGCCGAAAGGGCTGCGGCTTCGGTTACCTCAAGCATCTCGACGATACGGGTGTTGCGCATAGTACCTCCCCATTCTCGGGCCAGTCAGGGCTTACGCCTCTGAGGCCTGCCTTACGAGCCGTGCTACGAAATGTC
>CAZGNF010000046.1:4517-10649 GCA_964527045.1 uncultured Coriobacteriaceae bacterium
CGAAATGTCCGTCGGGGCCGCCCTGTTCCGGAATCGAACGGAACCAGCCCTGCGACGTCAGGTGGTTCTGCCACTCGGTCGGCACGACATCCTCGATGCTCACCGATCGAAACTCGACGCCCGCCGGACTCTGCAAGAATCCCTCGATGACATCGTCGTTCTCGGCATGGGCGACACTGCAGGTAGAGTACACCACATGGCCTCCAGGGCGGACAAGCGACGCTACGGAGGTAAGCATCTGGCTCTGCAACGCTGCCATACGCGCTACATCCTCCTCTGAGATCCGCCAGCGCTGCTCGGGATGCCGCCTGAGTGTGCCGAGGCCGGTGCATGGTGCATCGAGCAGCACGGCGTCGAAGCCGCCGTCGGGTGTCGGTATGGCGTCTGGATCGAGGATGTCACCAGTGGCAGTCTCAACATCCGGAACGCCGAAAGAGTCCATGCGCTCGCGCAGGAGCTTGGTCTTGAAGTCGTGCAGATCCAGACTGAGGATTCGTGCGGGGCCGCCGGACAGCACGGCTGCAGCCTGCAACGAAACGGTCTTGGTGCCCCTGCCCGCACCGGCGTCGAGAATCTCCATGCCAGATCGAGCGGCAACGGCAAGCGGCGCGACCTGAGCCGCCACGTCTGTGACGAGGAAGTAGCCATCGGCAAGCGCACGACCGCGGACTGCGGCACGCTCGTGCTCGACGACCACACTGAGGGTGTCGGGAGGTGACGCCTTCGGCCCGGCACCGTCAGCTTCAAGGATGGCCATAGCATCATCAAAGGGAGCCTTGAAGGGGTTGTGCCGCAGATACAGTGGAGCAGGTGCATTGTTCGCCTCGAGCATGCCCCGGGCAGCGTCCATACCATTCTCCGCGACTACCATCTCCACGAACCATCGGGGATGGCCGCTGGCACGGCTGAGAACGGTGACATCGGTCGCAGGATCGCCCCACGGGAACGTGTCGGCTTCATCGGCAAGACGGCGCAGGACTGCGTTTGCGAGTCCCGACGCCTGCGGCCGGACTCGACGAACAGCCTCTACACCTTGATGCACGGCCGCACGCGCCGGCGTTCGCATGAAGAGAATCTCGTACGCGGCCAGGCGCAGTGCATCCCGTACACGTGGCTCGACCGACCCAGGCTTGGCGATGCGTGCGTCGAGCACCTCATCGAGGGTGCCCAGCGTTTCGATGACACCCCGTGCGAGGCGTGTCACAAGCGCGTGATCGGCATCTGACAATGAGGCGCGTGCAAGCTGCGCTTCCAGTACCGGGCCGAGGTAGGCGTTTCGCTCACGCACAGTTGCAAGGGTCTTAAGGACTACCGCTCGGGCTGCTGTGACACTCATGCGCGTCCCCACATCGTATCGGCCGTCATTCGTGAACCGCACGCCCATGAAGTGCCGTCGATCGCGGCCTTGCCTGCCGGGCGAAGCTGGTCAACCAGGAGCGCGCCATCAGACAGGCCAAGCAACAGCCCGTCACGTGCGCGACGGGCCATTCCCGGGGCGACGTCCTCCGGGCTTGAGATCGCATGAAGAACCGCGAGATCGACGCCATCTACCATGATGCGTGAGGCCGCTTGACGCGAGGAAGCACGAACATGGCGCGCGGCCTCTGTCACCGACAAGGTCGGCTGCAACGCGACATCCTCCTTCGTCACCTTCGCGGCGTACGTTGCGAGAGCCTCATCCTGCGGCGTCCAGACGACAGTACCGGTCTCGATTCGGGAGAGCACATCAGTCAGGGCGACAGCGCCGAGGTCCGCCAGGCGTTCGGTGAGCGCCTCAGCATCGAGATCTCCGATCTCTACCGAGATCTGCAGCGCGTAAGGACCGGTGTCGAGCCCTTCCTCCATCTGCATGATGCTGACGCCGGTGACGGTGTCGCCTTCCAGGATGGCCCGATGGACCGGGGCCGCCCCACGATGTCGTGGGAGAAGAGATGCATGCACGTTCACACAGCCCTGTGTAGGAATCGCAAGAACGGCAGATGGCAGAATGAGCCCGTAAGCGGCGACCACGATCACCGACGGCGCGTCTGCCCGAAGCTCTTCTGCCACTTCCTGTGTCCTGAGCGAGCCAGGCTGCCGAACAGGAATACCGAGCGACTCGGCGGCTACCTTCACCGGCGGCGGAAGCAGCGCACGGCCCCGTCCAGAAGCGGCGTCAGGTCGTGAGTAGACCGCAACGACCTCGTGGACGCCTGCGAGGCGCTCAAGTGTGGGCACGGCAAAGCTCGGTGTGCCCATGAAGATGACCCTCATGGCGCCTCCCCCTTTGATCGCCTACTCAGCAGCGGCGCGGTTGTTGTACTCCCTGATCGCGGCTTTTCGCTGATCGGGCGTGAGGCGATCAAGGATGATGACGCCGTCGAGGTGGTCGATCTCGTGCTGGAGCACCCGCGCAAGAAAGTCATGCGCTTCCAAAACGACGCGATTGCCATCGAGGTTGAGCCCCTCGCAGACGACCGAAATGGAACGCTCTACCGGCACATTGATGCCGGGGACCGAAAGGCAGCCCTCATCGTCGACCTCGGTCTCTTCTGAACGCTCGGTGATGACGGGATTGCAGATCGCGCCGAGCTCTTCGTCGATGTCGAAGACGATCACGCGCTTCTGAATCCCCACCTGGGGGGCAGCAAGACCAACGCCTTGGTTCTCGTACATGGCCTCGGCCATCTTACGGACGAGGGAACGCAGACCAGCGTCTGTGGCGGGATCGATCTCGCCTGCGCGGTCAGAGAGGACGGGATTCGGGTGAGTCAGGATCTCCAATGAACGTGCCTTCCACGAGCGGATGTTCTGGTCCAAGCGTTGCAACAACCTTGCCTAATGCATTGTACAACGTGCTTCCGTGCCCTACAGGAAGTCCACCGGGTCGATATCGGGCGCTACCGCGACTCCAGTAGGCGCCTGGCATCGAGCGAGAATCGTCCGCAGGTATGGCCCCAACTGCGCGCCTGGAGGAGCCTTGATCACGATGTGCCGTCGATACGCGCGCTTTACCCGTGCGAGTGCAGCGTCCGACGGTCCAAGCACCTCCCAACCCTCGGGAAGATCCTCGTTAAGGGCCTTGGCGAGGGATGCCGAGTAGGTAGTCACCGCGGCGGACGTCTCGCCCGATATGACGATGTTGGCGACACGGCGATACGGCGCCCACCCGATAGACGAGCGCAAGGCGCGCTCCTCCTCATACAAGATGTCCGCATTCCGTTCGGCGACCGCGCGAATCGCCGGATGATCTGGCCAGTATGTCTGGACGATCACGAGTCCCGGATCTTCACCACGGCCCGCGCGTCCGGAAACCTGTTCGAGTAGCTGATACGTGCGCTCGGCCGCGCGGAAGTCTGGCAGATGCATGGTCGTGTCAGCATTGATCACGCCGACGAGGGTCACCTCGGGATAGTCGAGACCCTTGGCGACCATCTGCGTCCCGAGAAGCAGGCCGCTCTCGAGGTCCTCGAACGCCGCAAGGGCGCGCTCATGACCGCCCTTCCCGGTGGTAGTGTCTGCGTCCATTCGCACTACAGCGAGCTCGGGCCAGCGAGCGTGGATCTCGTCTTCGACCCGCTGCGTGCCGGCTCCGAAGCGGCGCAAATAGGGGCTTTGGCAGCGGGGACATGCGATGGGTGTTGGCTCCGTATGGCCGCAGTGGTGACAGGTGAGTCGGTCACCTCGCTCATGGTAGGTGAGCGAGACACTGCAGTTCTCGCACCGCGGAACGAATCCGCACTCGCGGCAAAGCAGGAACGACGCGAAGCCGCGCCGATTGAGGAACAGGACGCCTTTGCTCTTCCGCGCAACGACGGCATCGATCGCGTCCCCAAGCGCCGAGGAGAACATCGAACGATTCCCGTCACCGAACTCGGCTCCCATGTCGACGATGCGAACCTCAGGCAGTCCGTGAGCCGTGACGCGCTCAGGTAGCCGTGCGCTCACCCATAGGCCATCGTCGACCGCGGCCCGGGCTTCCATGCTTGGGGTTGCCGAGCCAAGGACGACGGTCACATCACTACTGCCTGCGATGTGTGCGGCGACATCCCGCGCGTGGTATCGCGGCGCTGATCCCTGCTTGTACGAGGATTCGTGCTCCTCATCGATGATGATCAATCCGAGGTTCTGAACGGGGGCGAAGAGTGCTGAACGTGCTCCGACGACGACCTTCGCATCGCCTTGTGCCGCCAACGACCACTGGTCGAATCGCTCCCCGACTGACAGACGGCTGTGGAGTACGGCAACCAGGTTTCCAAATCGCGCTCGGAAGCGCCCGACCGTCTGTGGCGTGAGTGAGATCTCCGGGACGAGGACGATAGCGTCATGCCCGGCGGCAAGTGCGGCCTCGATGGCGCGGAGATAGACCTCGGTCTTGCCCGAACCGGTTACCCCCTCAAGGACCACGACAGCACCCGGAGACGTGCGTATCGTCTCGACCGCCTCGCGTTGTGCTTCGGTCAAGGTGTGCGTGGCGTCTTCGCGTATCCTGCCCGACTCGCCTCGCCACCGACGCCGGGCAGTCACAGCTACGGCGCCGCGCTGCTCGAGTGACTTGAGCGCAGAGGTCACGGCGCCAAGTTCAGCGGCAAGTTCTCCGGAGGTGACAGGCCCCATCAGCAGCGCGTCGATAATCGAGCGCTGCAAACGCGCCCCGGCCTTGGGCTCGAACGCGGGATCGAGCAACGTGACGACGCGGTCCTCGGCAGCAGACACCACGGGACGCACGAGGTCCCAGGTCACGGCACCCTCGGATTCTCGACGAACGACCTTGGGTGTGCCGCCCGGAGGTAGAAACAGCCGCATCGCCTCGGCCAGTGGCGCAGCATACTCGTCGGCGATCCACCTCGCGAGCTCGTAGGCATCGCCACGCGAAAGCGACTCGGCGAGCACGGCTTCGATCGGTTTCAGACTGGTGTACGCGCTCTCATTGCCGAGCCCGACGACGAACCCGACCGCCCGCCTGCTGCCGAGTGGAACCAAAACAGGACAGCCGATCGAGACCTGCCCGACAAACTCCGGCGGGACGCCATAGTCGAAGGGCTCGTCGAGCGAGCGGGTGCGCACGTCGATGACGACGCGGGCAACGGTTGGTGCATTGTCGGATGTGGAGCTCATGTGACCAGCATACAGAAGGCCACCGACACGATGTGCCGGCGGCCTTCCGAGAATGCAGGATTCTTACTCTACTGCTGCCAGAAGTGCGTCGACCTTGTCGAGGCGCTCCCAGGTGAACGCAGCGTCATCGCGGCCGAAGTGCCCGTAGGCGGCCGTCTTCTTGTAGATCGGGCGACGGAGGTCGAGATCGCGGATGATCGCGCCCGGACGCAGGTCGAAGACCTCACCGATCGCCTTCTCGATCTTCTCAACGGCGACCTTCTCGGTGCCGAACGTCTCAACCGTGATTGAGAGCGGGTGCGCGACGCCAATAGCGTACGCGAGCTCGAGTTCGCAGCGATCGGCGAGACCGGCGGCCACGACGTTCTTGGCGACCCAACGCGCCGCATACGCTGCAGAGCGGTCGACCTTCGTGCAGTCCTTGCCCGAGAACGCGCCGCCGCCGTGGCGACCCATACCACCGTAGGTATCGACGATGATCTTGCGACCGGTCAGACCCGAGTCACCCATAGGACCACCGATCACGAAACGGCCGGTCGGGTTGACGTAGATGTCGGCGCCTTTCCACTCTATCCCCTCAAGTGAAAGCACTGGCTCGATGATGTGCTCGATGAAGTCCGGCTTCATCAGGCTTTCGATGTCGACGCCCTCCGCGTGCTGGCTCGAGATGAGGATCTTGTCGACGGCGACAGGCTTTCCATCCACATACCGGACGGTCACCTGCGTTTTGCCATCGGGACGCAGATAGTCGAGAACCTCCGCCTTGCGGACCGCAGTGAGGCGCTCGGCAAGGCGATGCGCCAAGTAGATCGGCATCGGCATGAACTGCGAGGTCTCATTGCAGGCATAGCCGAACATCATGCCCTGGTCGCCGGCTCCGATGAGGTCGAGCGGGTCGGTGTCGCCTCGTTTGGTCTCGTAGGCCTCGTCGACACCCATTGCGATGTCGGCGCTCTGCTCGTGAATCGCGGTCAGGACGCCGCACGTCTCGTAGTCGAAGCCGTACTTGGCGCGTGTGTAGCCGATCTGCTTGAC
>CAZGNF010000046.1:10659-13361 GCA_964527045.1 uncultured Coriobacteriaceae bacterium
CTGCTTGACCGTGTCGCGGACGATCGTGGGAATGTCGACGTAGGCACGGGTACGGATCTCGCCGGCCACGACGATCAGGCCGGTCGTGGTCATGGTCTCGCAGGCGACGCGCACATTTTCGAGCGACGCTTTGACGCCCTTATCGGTGACGTAGCCCTCGGCTTCGAGCTCAGCTTCGCGCGCGAGGATCGCGTCGAGAACCGCGTCCGATATCTGGTCGCACATCTTGTCCGGGTGGCCTTCTGTGACCGACTCGGAGGTGAACACGTATTCGCGGGACATGAAGCCTCCTAACTAGGGCGGGTCGCCGTTGACCCGCGTTCCGTCATAGCACCGAAGGGAAACAAAAAGCCCCTTGTCGGCTCGAGACAAGGGACGGTGGGCGCGCACGCCTATCTTCCCTCATCTGCCAGGCACGTACGCCTGCCGCAATGTGGCACCGTGTGTCATTTTCGACCTCGGTTGCCGGGGCTTCATCGGGTGCGGTCCCTAGGCCCTCTGCAACTGGACTCTCGCCCAGCCGCCTCGTGATGAGTGAAGCGACCATAGCACGGCTCAGCCACCGCGAACAAGTGGGAAACACGCGACCGAAGAATGCGGCTGGTATGATGTCCTCTGTTATCGCCGAGAAGGAGGTCGACTGTGCGCAACAAGGTCATGCATGTCGCGGTGGACGCGCTCGAGCGTGCTATCGCGCTGCTACTGGTGGTCATTGCAGCCCTGGGTGCTGTCGATCTGGTTGTCGAGATGTTCAACGCTGTCTCCGACAAGGGCTATCTCACGCCCGATTCGATCCTCAGGGTGCTTGACTCCGTACTTGTGGTCTTCATCGTCATAGAACTTTTCAACATCGCGCTTGCGTACATGAAGCGCAAGAACGTCATCGCTACGGTGATGGAAGCCGGACTCGTAGCTGTCGTCCGGAAGCTCGTCATCTTCGAGACGAACGCAGACGCCTCATACGTTCTCATGAAGGCGGCGGCACTTGGCATCCTCATACTCGCCATCGGCCTGACCTGGTTCTTGCTTCGTCGCTCCGGCGTCTGCGAAGCGGAGTCCCCGGTGATGGAGACCCACTAGCACTCCCGGAAGGAGTCCCGTGTCAGAGTCCGTTCGCGTTCGCTTCGCGCCGAGCCCTACCGGCCACTTGCACATTGGCGGCGCACGCACCGCTATCTACAACTGGGCGTTTGCCCGCCATCACGGTGGTACGTTCGTGCTTCGCATCGAGGACACCGATCCTGAGCGCTCGACCGAGGAGAACACCCAGGCCATCATCCGCGCCATGGAGTGGCTCGGGCTCGATTACGACGAGGGTCCCGGTGTCGGCGGCGCATACGGCCCGTACTTTCAAACCCAGCGTGCGGACAGCTACGGCGAGGCACTTGAACGGCTCAAGACCGCAGGCGCCACCTACCCCTGTTTCTGCACCGCGGACGAGCTAGAGGGCAAGCGTGAAGCCGCTCGAGCGAAAGGCGGTTTCGCCGGCTACGACCGAACGTGTCGCGCAATCGACCCTGATAACGCCGCCCTCCGTGTGGAGGCCGGTGAGCCGCATGTCTGGCGACTGAAGGTTCCCGAGGACCGGGGAGAGATCGTCTTTACTGACGCTGTTCGCGGCGAAGTCACATTCCCGGGCGACGCTGTCGATGACCTCGTGCTCGTCCGAACCGACGGTACGGCGACCTATAACTTCGCGGTCACGGTCGACGACACCACGATGGCGATCACGCACGTGGTTCGCGGCGACGACCATCTCTCGAACACGCCCAAGCAGATTCTCATCTACGAAGCTCTTGGCGAGAAGGTGCCGGTCTTCGCGCACCTTTCGATGATCCTCGGGGCTGATGGTAAGCGGCTCTCCAAGCGTCATGGAGCAACCTCCGTCGAGGCGTATCGCGACCTCGGCTATCTGCCAGAAGCCGTGATGAACTACCTCGCGCTCCTGGGTTGGTCGCTCGACGGTGAGACGACCATCTTCTCCCGCGAGACCCTTGCCGAGAACTTCTCGCTCGACCGCGTCTCGCGCAACCCTGCGATCTTCGATGACGAGAAGCTCGACTGGCTGAATGGTGTCTACATCCGCGAGATGTCTCCTGACGAGCTCGTCGACCGTATGGTTCCCTGGCTCGTGGCGGCTGGCATGCTGACGCCGGACGATGCCGCTGTGCGCCGTGAGTGGCTCCTCCGGCTCGCCCCGATCGTGTCCGAGCGCCTCAAACGCATGGACGAGTTGCCCCCCATGGTCGCCTTCCTGTTCTCGGACACCGTGGAGATCGATGATTCGGCGCGTGAGAAGGTACTCGAAAAGGAAGGTGCCGGCAGCGCGCTCGATGCGTGTCGGGACGCGCTTGCCGGGCTTGCCACCTTTGACGCGGAATCCGTGGAAGCAGCTCTCCGAGAGGTGCCTGAGCGTATCGGCGTCAAGCCCAAGCTCGCGTTCCAAGCCGTGCGCGTTGCTGTGAGCGGATCGACCGTGAGTCCCCCGCTCTTCGAACTCCTCGAGCTTCTCGGCAGGGAGCGGACGCTGGCTCGAATCGACGCTGCGAGGCAGCTCGCGACGGAGTAGGGCGCTACGGGTTGACACTGCCTTGAGCCGCAGGTAGCATACCTACTCGCGCCCAGGCGCAGTTGCGCAAACTGGGGTGTGGTGTAACTGGCAACACGTCGGATTCTGGTTCCGAAGAGTCTAGGTTCGAGCC
>CAZGNF010000047.1:0-13345 GCA_964527045.1 uncultured Coriobacteriaceae bacterium
GGAAAGAATCTGTCGACGACGGTAAGGACCCGCTGGATGCCCCTCCGGCGGGTTCTCTTTGTGCGCCTGTCAGTCGGTGATGCCGAGCAGCGTCCGGGCCTCGGCGGTCAACTCCGCGGCGACCTCCGCAACCGGCCTCCCGCTTGCGTGTGCTATTCGCGCGACGTCCTCGAACTCGGGGCGCGCGCCGTGCCTGTCGCCCAGGTGCCAGGTCTTCACGCAAACGCTTCCGAGCGAGGTATCGAGTTCCACGACGTCGCGCTCCGCGATGAAGCGCGTGGTGGGGTCGATGCGAACGCCGAGGGTGCCGGTCTCGGCGATGAGCCGGGCTGCAAGTGCGGCGGCATCCTGCGGCGTGGTCAGCGCACTCAGGGTAACGGCCGCACGGCCCTTCTTCATGACGATGGGCGTCTGCCAGACATCGAGCGCGCCGGCTTCGAGCAGCCGCTCCGCCGCGTACGCGAGGTGTTCTGCCGAGAGGTGATCGACGTTGCTTTCGAGAACGACGACCGCCTCGGCACCGGGCTCGAGCGCGGGCGGGAGTGTGGCGTCGCCGACGAGGATGCGAGCCACGTTCGGCACGCCGAGGTCGCGCGTGCCAGCACCAGTGCCGGACGCGCGCACGGTCATCGGCGGGAGCGCGCCGTAGTCGCTGACGAACGCGCGCAGGAGCGCGGCGCCCGTGGGGGTCGTGAGTTCGCCGACGATGCCGCCGTCGCACACTGCGACGCCTTCGAGGAGCGCGGCAGTGGCGGGCGCGGGGACGGGCAGCGTGCCGTGCGAACACTCGATGGTGCCGCTGCCGATCGCGACCGGCGAGGCGGTGATGCGCTCGATGCCGAGCGCATCGATGCCGGCCGCGACGCCGACGATGTCGACGATCGTGTCAGCCGCACCGACCTCGTGGAAGTGCACCTGCTCGATTGGCACGCCGTGGACGCGGGCTTCTGCCTCGGCCAGGAGGGTGAAAGCGCGGATGGCGCTTACACGTACCGTGTAAGCAAGACCCTCGGCGCTCTCCAACATCGCCCTGATGTCGCGCCAGTGCCGCCAGCGGGCGTCTTCGGCCTGTTCGACCTCGACGCCGATAGCCGCGATGCCCGCCGAGCGGACGTCACCTGCAGTGACGGCCTCTGCAAGCCCGAGCGGGGCCAGCGTTTCGCGCAGTGCCTCGACAGTGAATCCGGCATCGATGAGGGCTCCGAGGAACTTGTCGCCGGAGATCCCGGTCGAGCAGTCGAGGTACGCGATCATCGGGCCTCGCCGACGGCTGCGTGGTTGATGCGGCTGGCGAGAGCAGCCGCCCCGAAGCCGTTGTCGATGTTCACGACGCCCACACCTGACGCGCACGAGTTCAGCATCGTGAGCAACGCGGCCACGCCGCCAAAGCTCGCGCCGTAGCCGACGGATGTGGGCACGGCGACGACCGGGCATGCGACGAGTCCCGCGACCAGCGACGGAAGCGCGCCCTCCATGCCCGCGACGGCGATGATCACGTTCGCATCACGCAGCACGTCCTGGTGCGCGAGCAGCCGGTGAATGCCTGCAACGCCGACGTCGTAGAGCCGGGTCACGCGGTTGCCCATGACCTCCGCGGAGATCGCCGCCTCCTCGGCCACGGGATGGTCGGCCGTGCCGCCCGAGGCGACCACGATGTGCCCGTTGCTTGGCCGGGGGTCGCGCCGGTCGACCACGATGAGCCGGGCCTCCTCGAAGTAGCGCGCGTCGAGTGCGACTTGCCCCACCGACTGGAAGTGCGAAGCGCTCGCTCTTGTGCCGAGGAAGACCGCGCCGTGCTCGAGCAGCTCACGCGCGATCGAGCGTACCTGCGACGGCGACTTGCCCTCACAGAACACGACCTCGGGGAAACCGCAGCGAAGCTCGCGGTGATGATCGACCTTGGCGTGTCCGAGGTCGGCAAAAGGCAGCGTTCCGAGGTGCGAGAGTGCGTCCTCGGGGGACGTTTCGCCGCGCGCCACGGCGTCAAGGAGTGTGCGAAGTGCATCCGGGTCCATGAAGACTCCTGAACTGATATGCCGATATTGCATGTGTGGCCGCTTGGGCGACCACCCTAGAGGTTATACTCTTTCCCAAGGTCAGCCGCTATGAGGAGTCAGTGCTTGAAGGCCTGGGCGCGCAGAAGGATCGATATCGACGGCGAGACGTATCTCGTCGCCAGAATCGCGAGTGCGCTCTTCGTTCTCGGCGTCTACATCGTGTGGCTGCGCCCGGCGTTCGCTCCAAGCGATAGCGCCCTCTACTTCTGGGGTGCCGCGCTCTGGGTCATCGCAACCGTGGTGACGGTCACCCTGCGCCTCACTCGCAAGGGCACCGGAGTCAAGAAGACACTGCTTGTGACGCTCCCGTTCGACCTCGTCGCACTTGCGCTCCTCGCCACGGCCACGTGGCAATACGAAGATCCGTTCTACGCCTTCTACGTAGGCATCGCTGCTGTGTACGCGACGGTGTTCAAGCGCACCCGGGCGTGGGTCTACGCTGGACTGTTCGTCGTCTCGTACCTCTCGGCGCACCTTACGGTGTCGCACTGGATGTTGGAACCCGGAGCGTACGGGCTCATCGTCATGAAGGCCGGCACGATCCTGCTGCTTGGCTGGTCGGTCAGTCTTGTCATGGAGAAGCAGGTCGATCGACAGTCGATGCTGGAGGGTCGCAGCAACGAGATCGCGGACCTCAACAGACAGCTTGAGCGCAGCGTGGCAGAGCTGCAGGCGATCTCCGAGATTTCCGAGATCATTCACTCGACACTCGACTTCGACAGCGTCGGTCCGATCGTGATCGACATCTTGCAGAAGGTCATCGACATCCCCGCAGCGTGCATCTTCGTGATCGATAAGGCGAAGCAGCAGACGCTGTTCAGCGCGAGCAAGGGCCTGCGCAGCGAGAGTGCCTACTCGTACAGCGGGCCGGGGCTCATCGCCGAGGCCGAACTCGACCAGGATGAGCACTTCTCGTGCATGGAGCTCCTCGATCATAACGACATGCTCGTGGTGTTCTGTGCAGATGCGCGCCACATCGACGGGCTCGAGAACGACGATCGCATGGTGCTCTCGGCGGTTGCCTCCGAACTGGTCGTGGCGGTCGAGAACTCGCGGCTCTACAAGCTCACCAAGCGCCTGTCGATCACCGACGAGCTGACCGACCTCTACAACTACCGCTACCTGCAGCAGCGCCTGGACGACGAGATCGGCCGCGCCAAGCGCTATGGCAAGACACTCTCATTCCTCATGCTCGACATGGATGACTTCAAGGCGATCAACGACACGCACGGGCACCTCGTGGGTGACGCGGTGCTCGCCGAACTCGGCCAGGTGATGAAGACGACCGTCCGCGAGGTCGATGTCGTCGCCCGCTATGGCGGCGAGGAGTTCTCGGTGCTGCTCCCCGAAACCGACGCCGCCGGCGCCTTCATCGTGGCCGAGAAGATCCGCGAAGCCGTTGCTCTCCACAAGTTCATGGACGAAGACGGCGAGCGGAGCGTCCGCGCGACGGTCAGCATCGGACTTGCGAACTTCCCCGTGCACGCCGAGGATAAGGAATCGCTCTTGCGCGCGGCCGATGACGCTGTGTACCAGGCGAAGACGATGGGGAAGGACCGCGTTCGCGCGCCGCACATCCGGATGACCCGCCTCGGGCGTCCCACCGCTGTGCCCGCTCCGCCCGAAGGAGAGTTGGAGTCATGACGAAGGTCGCATTCCTTGGACCCGCAGGCACGTTCTCCGAGGAGGCGCTGCTCTCGCTTGGCATGCCAGACGTCGAGCCGGTCTCATGTACGACTATCGGCGAGGTCTTCGAGGCCGTCGACCGGGGCCGAGCGGACCTTGGCGTAGCGCCCATCGAGAACTCCATCGAGGGCTCGGTTCCGGCAACGCTCGACGGGTTGGTGTTCGACACCCAGCTGGAGATCCAGTCGGAGCTGGTTCTGGACATCCACTTCTCGCTTCTGGTCGCGCCGGCAACGACGATGGCCGGGGTCACCTCGATCGTCGCGCATCCGCAGGCGAGCGGACAGTGCCGCCGGTGGCTGGAGCGCAATCTGCCCGGACGGCCCATCGTGGCCGCTAACTCGAATGCCGAGGCGGTCCAGACCGCCGTTGCTACCCCGGGCGCTGCGGCTCTCGGCACGGCGCTTGCCGCCGAGCTCTACGGTGCCGAGGTCCTGCATGCGAACGTTGAGGACTACGCGGGCAACCAGACGCGGTTCGTCGTCGTGGGGCGCGGCATTCGCGAACGCACGGGCCACGACAAGACGTCGCTCGCGCTCTTCATGAAGAAGGACAAGCCGGGCGCGCTCCTGATGATCCTCTCGGAGTTCGCATACGGCGAGATCAACCTCACCAAGATCCAGAGCCGGCCGACCAAACGGCAGCTCGGCGACTACATGTTCTTCATCGATTGCGAGGGTCACATCGAGGACGCTCACGTGCGCCTCGCCCTCGACTGTCTGCGCCTGAAACTGCGCGAAGTCAAGATCCTCGGCAGCTACCCGAAGGCGCGGTAGGTCCCGAAATCCCACCCGCTCGTGTAGACAACTCTCTGTGTTCTCTTGTATAAGGAGAAGCGATAGGTAGTATCACGCGGTATGAACAACTTGGGTAAGGAGTCTCCTATGAGCGATCAGCCTGTCGACTACCATCCGATGTGGGCCGAGCTCGGCCTCGACCTTCCAACACATGACGCGCTGCTTGGCGCGGTGGGCCAGCTCTTCGGCGATGCGTACCTCACGCAGCAAAACCGCCCGCAGGGCATGGACTACCTCAACTTCGTGATGAGCGAGGTTCACGGCCTCCGTATCAAGGAGCTCGACGATTTCCGCAAGTCAGGCGGCAAGGTCTTCGGCACCTTCTGCCTCTACGTGCCTGAAGAGATCATCCGCGCGGCGGCCGGCTGGTGCGTCGGACTGTGCGCTGGCGCTGAGTTCGCGTACGACCAGGTCGAGCAGATCATGCCGCGCAACACCTGCTCGCTCATCAAGAGCTTCATGGGCTTCAAGCTTGCCAAGGTGTGCCCGTACATCGAGTCGGCTGACCTCGTCATCGGCGAGACCACGTGCGACGGCAAGAAGAAGGCGTACGAGTTGCTCGGCGACATGCACAACGTATACGTCATGGAGCTTCCGCAGATGAAGCGCGATGTCGACATGGCGATGTGGCGCGACGAGATCCGCAACCTCATGGCCAAGGTCGAAGAGGTCACCGGCAACAGCATCACCGCCGAGTCGCTCAAGGCCGCCATCAAGGAAGTGAACGACAAGCGTCGTGCGCTGCAGCGCATCGCCGCGACGCGTGCCGCCGACCCCGCACCGATCAGCGGCAAGGACGCGCTGCTCGCCACGCAGGTTGCCTTCTACGACGACGTGCCCCGCTTCACGCAGATGATGAACGCGCTTGCCGATGAGCTCGAGGCGCGCGTCGCCGCGGGCGAGGGCGTCGCTCCGAAGGGTGCCAAGCGCGTGCTCATTACCGGCACGCCGATGGCGCTGCCGAACTGGAAGCTCCACGACATCATCGAGAAGGCTGGCGCGGTGGTCGTCGGCGAGGAGATGTGTACCGGCAGCCGCTACTACCAGGACCTCGTGTCCGAGGATGCCGCCACGCTCGACGAGATGGTCAGCGATATCGCCGAGAAGTACCTCGACATCAACTGCGCCTGCTTCACGCCCAACCAGGGCCGCCTCGAGGACGTCGTCCGCATGGCGAAGGAGCTTGGCGCCGACGGTGTTATCGACTACTCGCTCCAGTTCTGCGGCCTCTATGAGATGGAATCGAACGCGGTGGAGAAGACCGTGCGTGACGCGGGCTTCCCGGTGCTCAAGATCACGACCGACTACTCGATGGAGGACGTGGGCCAGCTCGCGACCCGCATCGAAGCGTTCCTGGAGATGCTGTAGACCATGCGCGTACTCGGCCTGGATATCGGCTCGCGAAGCGTTGACGCTGTCTGGCTCGAGGACGGACGTATCGTAGACTGGGCGGTGGCTGACTCGGGTTTCGACCCCGGGTCGGCCGCTGCCGTCTTCATCGAGCGCAACGCGCACGACGCCATCGTCTCGACGGGCTATGGCCGTCACGCGGCGCGCGAGCGCTTCGGGGGAACCGCCGTCACCGAGATCACCGCATACGGCGTTGGGGCGGCTCGGCTGTTCCCGCATGCGTCGTCGGTGCTCGATATCGGTGGGCAGGACACCAAGGTGATCTCGCTCGGGCCCGGCGGCAAGGTCACGGACTTTGAGATGAACGACAAGTGCGCGGCAGGCACCGGCAAGTTCCTGGAGGTCATGGCACGCGCGCTCGGCTTCTCGCTTGAGGAGATGGCCGAGCAGGGCATCGCGGCATCGACCGGCGTGAGCATCTCCTCGATGTGCACCGTCTTCGCGGAAAGCGAGGTGACCGGGCTCGTGCATCGCGGCGAGGACCGGGCGCGCATCGCCCGCGGTCTGCATGAGTCGATCGCCAAGCGCACGCTTTCCTCGCTCAAGCGCGTGAACGCGCAGGGGCCGCTTGTGTTCGCGGGCGGCGTCGCGAAGAACCCCGCGATGGTCGCGCTGATATCCGAGGGATTCGCGGGCGAGGTGCTGGTTCCAGCCGAGGCGCAGACGGTGGGTGCACTCGGCGCGGCGCTGAGTCTGGGAGCGGCGGCGCACCAATGAGCAACAACATGTGGCCGATGATGAAAGGCTTCTTCCGGGACTTCGTCGCGTATCGGTCGACCCTGTCCAAGCAAGACAGCTGGATCCGCCGCCACGCGAACAACAAGGGCTGGTCCGTCAATCCGCGATGGATGGTCTACACGAACCTGCGTCTGTGGCTCTCTGATTGCGAAGCGATGTACGGACGCCGCTACTGCCCATGCTTTGAGCCGAGCGGTGACGTGGAGCTCGACCGCAAGCTCGTATGCCCGTGCTCATTCGCCCAGGCCGAGATCGACTCGGTCGGCTGGTGCCACTGCACACTATTCGGCCGAAGCGACCTCACAGCCGCCGACTACAGGCGCGCCGAGAACGAGCTCATGGCCGAGTACAGGGACGTTCCGCTCAGGTGGACGGACGGCGTGCTCGACACGCGCGGGCAGCACGTCGAACCCCTCCGAGGGCTTCCGGTACCGGACGCGATCCATCAAGTGAAGCGTGCGCTTAACGGCAAGGGAGCACCGCTCGAGGTGCTTGTGGCCACGGAGCTTGAGGCCGGACACCTTGAGCGTGTTGCCGAGATGCGCGGGCTGGGTGCCATGACCTCCGAGCGAGGCGACGCGTTCGTGGTTCGAATCGCCACGCGAGCACCGAACGGCGAAGTCAATGGCAAGGCAGGGTCGCATGGCTAGGGTGCTCGTGGAGTTCGTGAACACCTGACCAGGTTGTGACGAACACGCACGGACGGTGCGTGAGGTCGCGGGGAAGTACGGGGGCACTGTGGAGGTTCAGATCTACCAGGCGGGGCGCGACATGGCGTACGTCGCTAAGTACGGGCCGATCATGCGGGGGACGCTGATCATCAACGGGGGCCCACGGATCGAACGGCTCAGCCGCTCCATCATCGAGCGGGCGATCGCCGACGCCGTGGCCGGTGAAGGCGCGTGCTGAAGGTCCTCTCCGACATCGCTGTCGCGGCGGCCGATGTGCTGCTCGGCGCGTCGCCGTGGCTTGTCGTCAGCTTCGTGCTTGCGGGATTGATGCACGAGTACGTGCGTCCCGAGCGGCTGCAAAGTGCACTTGGGAACACCCGGCTGTCGTCGATCGCGAAGGCGACCGTCTCGGGCATGCTGCTGCCGATCTGCAGTTGCGGTGTGGTGCCGCTCGGCCTGGGGCTCTACTACTCGGGCGCGTACCTGGGACCGGTTCTCGCGTTCATGGCCGCGACGCCGATCATCAATCCGGCTGCGGTGCTGCTGGCGTACGGGTTGCTCGGCCCCAAGATCGCCACGATCTACCTTATCGCCGGGTTCGTCATCCCGATGATCCTCGGTGTCGTGGGGAACCACTTCGCCGGTCCGGAGCTCTATCGTGCTGGCGCTGTTGTGGCGTCGACGCCGGAGCGGCACGAGCGTCTCGGCGTGGCCGAGAGGATCAAGTCCGGACTCCACTACGGATTCACCGACCTTGGTCTCGTCGTGAGCAAGTACGTAGTGATTGGCGCATTCTTCGCGGGCGCAGTCTTCGCGCTCGTGCCGGCCTCGTTCATCGACCGGGTCCTCGGCGATCCCGGGATGCTGTCGCTCGGCAGCGTAGCGGTGCTTGCGGCCGCCATGTACGTTTGCGCCGTGGGTCATATCCCGTTTGTGGCCGCGCTGGTGGCTGCGGGCGCGAGTCCCGGCATCGCGATCACCTTCCTCATGGCCGGCGCAGCGACGAATCTGCCCGAGCTCATCTCGATGAACCGCCTCATCGGCAAGCGAGCGACCATCATCTTCGCATCCGTGCTGGTGGCTGCCGGCATCGGCGTCGGGTACGTCACGAACCTGCTCCTCGCTGGCGAGACCGGGCTGCTCGTCGACCCGTCGAAAGGCGCCGGCACCAAAGCCGTTGCCAATTGGCTGATAGCGTCGGTGCCGCCGTGGCTCCAGTGGGCGAGCGCCGCAGTCATCGTCGCGCTGGCGATCGCCTCGTACCGGGGCAAGCTCGCCACGCTGTTCGCGAAGCGGGCAGAGGAGGTGGCAGCATGAAGCGCGGGGTATCGGTAGCGCTCGCCGTCTGCGGGCTGCTGCTCGCGGGATGCACGCCGGCGCAGGTTGCCGCTCCGACCGCCAGGCCCGCCTCGGCTGAACTGGGTGCGTGGTTTGCCGAGAACCACTCCGACTGTGTGATCGTCACCTCCGCAGTGGGCGACGTCACCGATGACGACGTCGAGGATATGGTGGTCGTCTACCGTGACGCCGATAACGCCATGCGCACTCGCGTGATCATCGGCGGTGAGGCGCCATCGGAGACGAACGACGTGCCGGCGCCAGCAGAGGACCAGCGGATCTCGTTTCGTGACATCGACAAGAGCGGGCCGGTGGAGTTCATCGTCCGCGGATCGAAGGGCTCCGACATCGGCTTCGCCATCTACCGCGTGGAGGGCACGACGCTCACAGATCTGTTCGGCGACAACATGGATCGCTGCTGCGACAGCGGCGCGCTCCTTCCAAGGAGCGCTCTTAAGGGGACATCGCGGCTCGGATAGCCGCGTGTGACTATCAACTGTGACAACGATTCGGGAGGGTACCTATGCGGGGAATTCGTAAGGTAGGACTGCTGCTACTCGCAGTCGCACTGCTGGCCGGCGGGCTTGCCGGCTGCGGCACGGCGAAGACGGACACGGGGACGGACGCGGCGAAGCCGGTTGTCGACGACTACACCGTCAAGCTCGGCTACTACAACTGCGACCACATGCTTGCTTCGGTGGTCGCGCGGGACGCCGGCATCTTCGACGATCTTGGCCTCAAGGTGGAACTGACCGGTAATGGCTCGGTGCCCGAGGCCATGGCTGCCGGCAAGATGGACGTCGGCTACATCGGGACCGAGGGTCTCATCAAGGCACGCGAGAAGGGGTCGCCGATCTTCGTTGCGGCGTCTAACCACACCGGTGGTTCGTATTACCTGGTTGCGTCAAACGAGATCAAGACGAAAGAAGACCTGAAGGGCAAGGAGCTCGGTCTCTCGCCCGACATCGAGAAGACCGACGCGTACTGGGTGCGGATTGCGACGAACACCGGCATCTCGCCGAACTCGGCAGACTACAAGCCGTATGCGATGCAGATCAAAGACCAGTTCGTTGCGCTCAAGGCTGGCCAGATCGACGGCTACGTGACGTGTGACCCCTGGGGTTCGGCCGCTGTCGTGGACGGCATCGGCTGGATCGTCGGCGATGACACCAGCATTCCGGAGACGGGTGAGTCGGGCGTGTGCTGCTCGTACGCGATGAATGAGACCTTTGCCGAGGAGCACCCGGAGCTCGCGAAGCAGATGGTGCTCGCTCACTCGCTCGCCATCCAGTACGTGTATGAGCACCCGGCCGCCGCCGCGAAGATCTTCGCGAAGGCATACGGCGTGAAGGACGAGGTCGCGCTCATGACCATCTGGCACAAGTGCGTGAAGGACGGCCGCACGCTCACGTGGGCGACCGACACGAAGCTCTACCAGAACGAGGTCGACTACGCCCGCAAGGTGGGCACGATGGACTTCGAGCCCAAGGTCGCCGACTTCGTGAGGACCGACGTTCTCGATGCCGCCGGTACCGCGGACTTTGACACGTTCATCTCTGAGAAGATCGACGGTGCGTTCCCGCTGACGATGTCCTTTGAGGACTTCAAGGCGAAGGCGCTCTCGATCGACCCCGACGCAGGGCTCGAGATCTAGCTCACAGCAGATGGGGAGGGCAGCGGCAGGGCGTCGTTTCGGCGGCGTCCTGCCCAAGCATCATGGATAGGCGATTCCTGGTCATAGTGCTTGTCGTAGCCGTCGCGGTCGTGGCGGGCTCGGCGCTTCTGCCTCGGCGAGACGAGGTGGCTGATTCGCGCGCGATCAACGTCGGCGCGCCTGCGGACACCGGTGGTCTCGTGGCAGTCGAGTTGGCGCGCACTGGCGTGATCGAGGGACGCGAGATCGAGGCGTACCCGCTCAAGGACTGTTGCGCGACAAAGACGGAGTACGCGCTCTCGGTCGACCTGCTCGATGCGGCGATCATGTGTCCGGATGCGGCCGCGAGGCTTGTGGCCCGAGACGATCGCTACGTGGTGGTCGGGCCGCTGGTGCGCAACTCGGACGTGATCGTGAGTCGCGGAGGCGCGGTGAAGTCGGTGGCGCTATCGCAACGGCGAGCGTATCAGGAGGACGCCGCGCGGGCCGCGTTCGGAACCGACGCGGTGCTGCGCCCGATGTTGTCGAGTGCCATCGCGTACGCGATCGAGCGTGCCGAGGTGGATGCAGCAGTGATGGACGTGCTCGACGCACGCGCGATTGATCACCCCAAGACCAGCATCGCCGGGGCGAGCGGCGACATCACGACGTATGAACTGGTCGTCACGCGCGAGCTCATGGCAGATCCCGCGTACGCGGAGTTCCTGGAGCTTGTGTCACGGACAGTGAGCGACCTGAACGATATCGAGCACCTGAAGGCAGCGGTTGAGGCGCGAACAGGCGTCCCGCTCTCGACCGAGGAGGTGAAGGCGTGGAAGCAAGCAGGAGTGCGGTTCGTCGTCCCGCAAGGATGACGCCGGGGCCGAAGGAGAAGGCGGGCGACGGTTGCATCCTCGGCTGGGTGAGCCGTCAGCAGTGGATACTCTCGGTGGGGGTGATCCTCATCGTGTGGCAGCTCGTCGCCGCGCACTACGATGCGGAGATCATCCTGCCGTATCCAGCCGCCACGCTGAAGGCGCTTGCGGCCGCCCTCGTTGACCCGGAGACGCTCATCAACCTCGGCATCACACTCGGGCGCGTGCTCACGGGCTTCACGTATGCGCTGCTCATCGGCGTTCCGCTTGGCATGGCGATGGGGGCGTCGAAGAAGATCCGGCGGGTCGTATCGCCCATCGTCGACTCGGTGCGACAGGTACCCATCATGGCCTGGGTGCCGCTCACGATCGTGTGGTTCGGCCTTGGCGACGGCCCCACGCTCTTCCTCATCACCATGGTCGGCGTGTTCCCGATACTACTCAGCACGATCGCAGGCGTGGACAACATCTCGCCGGACTTCTTCCACGCCGCGCGGAGCATGGGTGCGAGCAACGGCAGCATCATCAAGAACGTGGTCATACCCGCAGCAGGACCTGACATCCTGACCGGCGCGCGACTCGCGATGAGCGCCGGCTGGATGTCCGTTATTTGAGCAGAGTTCATAGCGACGAGTGCAGGTTTCGGGTACTCGATGGTAACCGCACAGACGATGATGGAGACCGACCGCCTGGTCGCGCTCATCATCATGGCTGCAATGATCGGCTTCTCGATCGATCGCTTGCTCATGCTGCTCAACCGCAAGTTGGCACCGTGGAGGTTCGCGTCGTGAGCAAGCTCGAGATCAAGGGCGTGTCGAAGCAGTTCGGCGCCGGGGACACCGTCCACCGGGTGCTCGACGATGTCGGCATGAGCATCGCCGAGGGCGAGTTCGTGACGCTGCTCGGTCCGTCGGGCTGTGGCAAGACCACGCTCCTCACGATCGTGGCGGGCTTCCAGCAGGCCGACGAGGGCATCGTGCTCCTCGGCGGCAACGTCACCGACGGACCCGGCCCCGATCGCGGATTCGTCTTCCAGAGCTACGCGCTCTTCCCGTGGATGAACGTGCGCGACAACGTGCTCTTCCCGATGCGGCAGGTGAACATGTCCGCCGAGAAGCAGGAGCAGCGCCTCGCCGAGCTGCTCGCGCTCGCGCACCTCTCGGGCAAGGAGCACCTCTACCCGCACCAACTATCGGGCGGCATGAAGCAGCGGACGGCGCTCGTGCGTGCGCTTGCATGCAGCCCCGAGGTGTTGCTCATGGACGAGCCGCTCGGCGCGCTCGACTACCAGATGCGCATGCTGCTGCAGGGCGAGCTTGAGGCGATCTTCATGCGCGAGAAGGTGACCGTGCTGATGGTCACGCATGACGTTGAGGAGGCGGTGTTCCTCTCGGATAGGGTGCTCGTGATGGGGCTCGGCGGCGGGCGCATCGTGGCGGACCTGCAGATCGACCTGCCGAGGCCACGACAGCGCAAGTCCGAGCGCTACCACCACTACAAAGACGTGCTCACGGATTCGCTCCGTGACGCGATGGGGGGCGCCGGCCTGGAGGCGCTCGAGCGGCTGGAATCGGGGGCCGCGTACGCAGAGCCGCCGGCGCTGTCGGTGGAGGAGATCGAAGTGGGGATGATGGGTCAGTGAAGCACAGCGATTTCGAGTTCCAGCACTATCCGGCGGAGCGGCTCCACACGCGAAGCGTTCATTCGCGCGCCAGCGCCGAGGAGAAGCCGCTCCGGCTTGCGATACTCGACGAGATGCTTGCGCAGGGCGGGACTGCTCGGCCAGCTGACGCGGGCGCGCGCATCGGCATGGACGCCGCCACGTCGGAGGCGCTTGCGCGCTCTATGGCCGAGAAGCACGTCATCGTGATGGACGACGACGCGGTGACGTACGCGTATCCTGTTTCGGGCATGCCGACCGCGCATCGCGTGACGCTCGCCGACGGCCGCACGTTCAGCTCGATATGCGCCATCGATGGCATGGGTACCACCTACACCTTCGGTCAGGACATCACGCTGGAGTCGAAGTGCACCATGTGCGGCGCGCCGGTGCGAGTCGAGATGAGCGGCGGCGAGGTCGCGCTGGCCGAGCCGCGCTCGCTCCATGCGGTGCACGCCGATCTGACGGCCGAGGAGAACT
>CAZGNF010000048.1:0-13252 GCA_964527045.1 uncultured Coriobacteriaceae bacterium
GTGAGGCCGCGGGCGGAAAGCAGCGTCGGCGCTACGACCACCGCTCGAACCGGACCTTCCCTGCGTCGTAGCGGTCGGCAGCAGGCTTCGTCTCGGCGGGGTGGCCGATGGCGAGCACCGCGAACGGCTCCACGCCTTCCGGCATGCCGAGAACCTCCTTGACCGGCGCCACGCGCTCCATCTTCGGCCAGAAGCCGAGCCACACGGCGCCGAGTCCCAGCCCGTGCGCCGCAAGGAGCGTGTTCTCGACCGCCGCGCCACAATCCTGCTGCCACATCACGTCGTGCTTGAGACCGGCGAGATCACCGCAGACCACGATCGCGAGCGGTGCCTCGCGCAGCATCGCGCCGTACGGCGTCGTGGTAGCGGCAGCGTCGAGCCGCTCGCGTTCGGTGAGCACGACGAAGCGCCACGGCTGCTGATTGCCTGCCGAGGGTGCTGCCATCGCCGCGCGCAGCATCGTCTCGACCATCTCGGCCGAGACCGGCTCGTCGGTGTACTTGCGGATGCTTCTGCGCGTCATGATCGCGTCGAGCAGTTCCATCTCGGGCTCCTTCGTCAGCGTTCGGATGTCTTTCCGAGCGACTCGTCACGCGCCCGGAGGCGCCGGCGTTCGCGGTACAGAACGGGCGTGGTGCCGAACAGCAGGTCGTTCTCGAACGAGATGCGCTCGAGGCCGATAAGTTCCTCGGCGATGGTCGTGACGTTGCGCTTGACCTCGGGCGAACGCACCGTTAGGTCGTGCAGATCCACGCCATCGAGGGTACCGCTCTTGCGGGCGTGAGAGTAGGTCTTCCACAACGCGCTCATCGCGCGTTCGCGGGTGGTCGGCGTGCGGAGCAGCTCGAGCATGCGTGCCCGGAGCACCTCGAGCGCCTCGGGCGACGCGTGCTTCGGCAACGCCGCAAGCGCGCGCCCCATCTCGTCGGCTGTCTTCCTGCCGGTTTCCTGCAGCACGAACTTGATCACGTGCCACGCGGCGGTCAGGTCGCCGTTCGAGGCGATCGTCCGGTCGCTCAGCCACAGCCACGCGTGCATGCGGCGACGCCAGTCCCACCAGGTGAGCGGCGAATCGAACGCGTTGTCGGGGATGAGGAACCAGCCCTTCTCGGCAAGCATGGCGCCGAAGACGCCACTACCGAGCGCCTGCCTGCGGCGACTGCGACCGACCTTCGCGCGGTACAGACCGCAACTCGGCGATTCTTCCTTGAGGATCACCACGCGCGCACCGGCACGTTCGAGCGCGTCCACGCACGCCTGCGCTCCGGCCACCAACTGCGCGGTCACGTCACGCCCGTACCGGTTCTCAACCATCGCCGCGCCCGCCAGCACCTCCTGGCCGGTGCCAGTAAGGTGAATGGGCTCTCTCGGCACGCCGAACCCGGCCATGCACTCCGGACATACCGGCGTGATGGCGAAATCCGCGCGCTCTCGACCTAGTTTGGCGAGCGCATCGAACCGCTTCCCGTTGTAGCGCACCGGGCAATCCGCAAGGCACGCACTCACGCCCAGCGGGACCTTCGTAGTCATGACTTCGACCATCACGCCTGTTCCCCCTTCGGTCCCGCTTGCCGTAAGTTTTGTTCCCGTTGCACGCATGAACGCCTCGCGCGCAGGGAACGAGACTAGGAACAAGACCGACAGTGGCAACAAAGGAGGGATGCGCGATTGAGGGCTGCAGTTGTCTGGATGCGCAACGACCTCCGGCTCACCGATAATCCGGCGCTGTGCTCGGCGATCGCCTCGCACGACGTCGTCGCACCCGTTGTGGTGTGGTCGCCTGAGGAGGCAGGTGCGTGGGCGCTCGGCAGCGCGGCTCGCGCCTGGCGCTCGCGGTCGCTCGAGGCACTTGCGGCGAGCATCACGTCGCGCGGCGGCACACTGACGGTACTCTCCGGCCCCGCCGCCGAGGCGCTCATCGGCTGCGCGATGACGATCGGCGCCGACACCGTTGTGTGGAACCGGCGCTACGAACCGTCGCTTGCCGCCGTTGACGACAGCGTGAGACGCAAGCTCGAGTCCGCCGGCATCACGGTACGCGTGCTTCCCGGCTCGCTGCTCGTGGAGCCCGACGCTCTCGCCACGCGAAGCGGCGGTCCGTTCAAGGTCTTCACGCCGTTCTACAACGCCGCACTGCGGGCGGGCGAAGACCTCCCGCTTCCGGCCCCGGAACGCATCCCATCACCCGCAACGCTGCCGTCGGGGGTCCCCCTAGAAGCGTTGCCATCGACCTCCGGCAACGCACCTGACATCGACCGATTCTGGACGCCCGGTGAACGCGGTGCCGAGATGGCCGCAGAACGATTCTTCTCGGACAGCGTCGATGACTACGAACAGGATCGGGAACGCCCGGACATCGACGGCACCTCCCGCCTATCGCCCCACATCGCTTTTGGCGAGATCTCCCCACGAACCCTCAGAGCGCGCATCGACGAGAACGTTCGCTGCAACGGTGAATGCCACATCTCGGAAGGCGCCGCCTCGTTCGCGCGGCAGCTGTACTGGCGCGAGTTCGCGTACCACCTGTTGCACCACTATCCGCACACGCCCGAGTTGCCGCTCCGGCGCAGTTTCGACGTGTTTCCCTGGAGTCGAGATCCCGCGTGTATGGATGCGTGGAAGAGCGGCATGACCGGCTTCCCGATAGTCGACGCCGGAATGCGCCAGATGCTGGCGACCGGCTGGATGCACAACCGCGTCCGCATGCTCGTGGCGTCGCTGCTCACCAAGGACCTCCTCCTGCCGTGGACGGACGGCTCGCGCTGGTTCTGGGAGCGGCTCGTGGATGCCGACCTGGCCATCAACACGTTCAACTGGCAATGGGTCGCCGGGAGCGGAGCAGACGCCGCGCCGTACTTCAGGATCTTCAACCCGGTCATCCAGGGCGAACGATTCGATCCCGATGGCGCGTATGTGAAGCGCTGGGTGCCCGAGCTCGAAGGCATGCCAGCGAGCTGGGTGCATCGACCATGGAGTGCGCCATCGGGAACGCTTGCCTCGGCCGGGGTGACGCTCGGTCGGACGTACCCGCATCCCATCGTCGATCATGCGGCAGCACGACTGCGTGCGCTCGCCGTCTACGGAAGCATCCGCGACGCAGAGCGGTAGTCGCCCGGGGGTCTTAGTCGTCGACAGGCGGCTTGCCACCATGACATGTGCAGCTCGCTGTTGCGTAGCCGCTCGGGTGGCACTTCGCGCATGCGAAGCTTCGGTAGCTGTGCTCCCCTGTCCGCGGGTGATTGAGTGTCGCCTTGGCGAACGGCACCGTCGTCTTGTGGCAGCGGGCGCAGTCTGTGCCGTAGTGGTTCGCTGGCGCCTTGTGGCAGTCCGCACACGTGGTGCCTGACGGGTGCACGAACGCCCAGCTCTTCCCACCGCTGCTGTGACAGGATGTGCACGCTGCGGCGGTCGCCACGTGCTTTGCCGGCTTCTTGTGACACGTCCCGCAGTCCACGGCCGTGGTCGGATGGACGAACACGAACGTGTCTCCCGGTTTGTGACATACCGAGCACTCGCCACGTACATCGTGCGGCGCCTGGTGACATTGCGAGCACTTCATCGACGCCTGGTCGTGGCATTCCTGACAGACGACCGTCTTGTGCCCCACAGCCGTCGACGGCGTAGTGCCGGTAGGAATCACCGGCATTCCCGCGCCCTCCTTGAGGATGCCCGCCGAGCGAAGCGCGTCGAGCGTCACCATGTGGCCGGTGACGGCATGGCAGTCCTGGCATCGGCCCTTCTGCTCGTGAAGCGCATGATCGAAGACCGTGCCTATCTTCTTGACGATCGTGGGGTGGCACTGCACGCACCGGCCGTCGGGAACTTCCACCGAGTAGTTGGGGAAACGGTTGTCCTTCGTGAAGTGATCCCAGACTTCCTTGAGAGCCGTGGGCTTGTGCGCAAGATGCGCGAGCACGCCAGGGTCGACGTGGCAGTCCACGCACTCCGCCTTCGTAGCATGCCCGCTCGCCTGCCAGGCCGTGTAGTAGGGCTGCATCTCGTGACAGGCGGGACAGAATGCTGAGCGCTCGGTGTACACGAGCGATCCGGCAACCAGAGCCAGCAGCACCGCAGCCGAGACGCCCCAGACGATCCAGGCACGCCTGCTGAGTCTCGAGCGTGGCGTGGTCGGCTTGCTCGCGGAATCAGCTCTGTCTCTCACGAAGCCCCCAGGTCACGACGCCGGCAACTGTCGTTGCATGCATACCCGTTGTCGGGCTCGGACAGCCGGCCACGCCGTCACGCAATGACAGCGGACGCCCCGAAGGGCGCCCGCTGGTTCACGCTATGGCGGAGGCGTGTGCGAATCGAACACACCCAGGACGCTCTTCACGCCCCACGACGGTTTTGAAGACCGCGGAGCCCACCAGGACCCATTCGCCTCCAGGGCGGTATTGTGGGGAGCCATCCGGTGCCTGTCAAACCGCGCCGCTCGCCGTCCCACATGAGAGGACTCTCATCAGACGCTCATCAGACGCTCATTGTCTCTCCCGATACTTCTGGAGAGCAGACTCGACCCGTACGAACGGAGCCGGAGCCAATGAGACGACTGTTCGCCGCCATGCGACGCAAGCCAGCGATCACAGCGATCGTCGCCATCCTCGCGCTCGGTGCCCTCACAGGCGGCACGCTCGCCGCAACCAGCTACACGAACCAACCGACATTCTGCACGTCATGCCACGAGATGGATCCGTACTATGTCGCGTGGAACGAAGGCGCGCACGCAAGCATCTCGTGCGTTGCATGCCACGTCGATTCCGACCTTGAGTCCCAGGTCAAGCACAAGGTCGTCGCACTCAAAGAGGTCTACAACCACTTCACGACCGACCCGAAGTTCCCCGGTGCGGTGACGGATATCCCCGACGACCGATGCCTCGCGTGCCATACCGGCACGATCGACCCCAAGATCGCGGGCTTCACGCACGAGACCCACCGTGCGGGACGCTCCTGCGTCGATTGTCATGCAAGCGCGGGCCACCGGGTCACGACAACCGCACTTGCCGAGGCGGGCATTCTCGACTCGGCCGCTGCGCAGGCAAAGGATCGTATGACCGTAGCGGTCGTCGGCGCTGGCTCGGCGAACCTTCCCGGACATATCAGCGTCACGTGCTCGAACTGCCACGATCTGGCGAAGACGAGCTGCGCGACATGCCATGTACCCGAGGCCCGCTCGCATCCCGCGTTCAAGAGCGTGAGCGCCACCGCCACAGGCGAGACTTCTATCTGCACGACGTGCCATACGACCGCCGCTTCGTGGTCGTTCGAACACGCCACGGACGTGACAACGTGCGTGGATTGCCACACCACTCCGGCAGAGCACCGGGCGGGTGCCTGCACGACGTGCCACGAAACTGGCACATCCTGGGCCTTTGAGCACCCCTCCTCAACTGCAACGTGCACGACGTGTCACACCCGCCCGGCAGCTCATGCCACCGAGTCCTGCACGACCTGCCACACGACCGGCACCGCATGGACCTTCAAGCACCCCACCTCAACATCCTGTTCGAGCTGCCACACAGCGCCAGCCAAGCACTACTCGGGAACGTGCTCGGCCTGCCACTCGCCGAAGGTCGCGTTCAAGAATGCGAAGTTCTCGCATCCTGGAGCCAAAGCCAACTGCGCGACATGCCACAAGGCGCCCGCGAAGCACTACTCGGGCACCTGCTATACGTGCCACTCGCCGAAGGTCGCCTTCTCGAAGGCCAAGTTCACCCACCCGGGCGCCACCGCGAACTGCGCGACGTGTCACAAGGCGCCCGCAAAACACTACTCGGGGGCGTGCAACTCCTGCCACAACCCGAAGGTCGCGTTCTCGAGCGCGAAGTTCACGCACCCTGGATCGACCGCAACATGCACCAACTGTCACAGCAAGCCTTCGGGCCACTCCGGGCTGAGCTGCGTCACCTGCCACAAGCCTGGCGGCTCGTGGAGGTTCTACCACCCCACATCAACGACGTGCTCGTCATGCCATACGGCGCCCTCGAACCACTACGGCACGACCTGTGTGAGCTGCCATTCGCCGAGCAGCTCGTGGGGAAGCGCAACGTTCTCGCATCCGCGGATTCCCGGGGGCGAGCACACATACCGCAGCTTCGCCTGCACGAACTGCCATCCCAGCGGCTACGGGTCAGCGACGTGCGTACGCTGCCACCCGAACGGTCCGCCTGATGACGACTAGAGTACCCGGGCGGGTATACTAGGAGGATAAGGTGATCTCGCGGATCCCAAGGGAGCCAGGTACATGCTGCAACGATCGAAGCAGAGCCTTCTGGTCGGCCTCACGGCCGGCCTGCTGCTTGCTGCAGCCGGCGCGTATGCCATCTCGCTCAACGGGATCCGTCAGCCGACCGCCGGTGACCTGCCGGTCATAGCGGTCACGCGGCTCGTCGACGCGGCGATTCCAACGCCGCCGGCAGCGGATTCGGTGACGCCCACTTCGACAGCGCCCGTACGCGAGCCCACCCCGCCCGTGGCTAGCTCCGCCGCAGAACGCGTCACGCCACACCGAGAAGTCGTCACACCGGACGTCCGAGAAGAAGACGACGACGATCATGACTCGGACGACGACCATGAATCGCATGAATCGTCCTCCGCTGCGAAAACCCATGACGGGGAATCTTCAACGCAGGAGAAGTCCGCGGAGCACGACGACTGACCCGCGGAACCCGGATGCCGAGGAGTCACCATGAGGATCCTGCTCGTCGAGGACGAGGATCGTATCGCATCGTTCATGTCCAGCGGCCTCGACGCCGAAGGTCACGCCGTTGACCGTGTCGCGACAGCCGCCGAAGCGCTCGGCATGTCGGCGGCGCACGATTACGACCTCATCCTGCTCGATCTCGTGCTGCCGGATGGCAGCGGCAAAGACGTGCTCCACACCATCAGAGCCCGGGATACCGAAGTCCCCATCATCGTGGTCACGGCGCTTGGCGAGATCGACGACAAGGTCGATCTCCTCGACCTGGGTGCCGACGACTACCTCGTGAAGCCGGTCGCCTTCGCCGAGCTTGCCGCACGCGTACGCGCCGCCGCGCGCCACGGCCAGCAAAGTTCACGGTTGCTCCAGACCGAAGACCTCAAGCTCGACATTCGAACGCGCATCGCCACACATGGCACTGAGTCGGTCGATCTTCCTTCGCGAGAGTTCGCCTTGCTCGAGTACCTGATGCGGCATCCCGGTCAGGTCCTCACCCGCCAGCAGATACTCGACACGGTCTGGGGCTTCGGCTTTGAGAGCGCGTCCAACATCGTCGATGTCTACGTGGGATACCTCCGACGCAAGCTCGACCGCCGCGGCGAGCCCTCGGTCATCGAGACCGTACGCGGAGCGGGGTACCGTGTCCGGCCGTAGACGGATGACAGCATCAGGGCGCGTCGCCATCGCGATGACGCTCACGCTTACAGCAGGCGTCGTCGCGCTGGCTTTGACCTCGTATGTCGCAGTCTCGCGCGGACTCCAGGCCGACGTCGACCGGGGTCTGCTCCGCGAGACGGAGGCGTTCATGGCCGCCGTGCGCAGCGGTGAGTCCGAGGAGGCCACCGCGGGGCTCGTCGAAATCGCCCGGACGTATCTCTCGGCGCGAACGAAGGTCGAATCGGGCACCCATCCGATCCTGCTCGTGCGTCTTGCTGACGGTCGCGTGCTCTCAAACTCGGACGTGCGCATCGAAACCGCCCCGGGCAACGTGGAGCTGCCGGCGGTCGGGTTCACAACACTCGAACTGGACGGCTCGCAGTATCGCGTCGCAACCGCGTCGATCGTCTCCCCCGAAGGTGCGGTCGAAGGCGTCTTCCAGGCTGCGCTCTCCACCGCGTACATGAATTCGGTTGCAGCCGACCTCGGCGGCACGCTCGGTCTGGGCGGCTCGATGGTCGTGCTCATAGGGGCCGCACTTTCGGCATGGGCGGCGCGCGCGAGTCTCCGCCCACTGCGGCAGGTCTCGGCAACGGCGGGACGTATCACACAGGCGTCGCTCGGCGGACGGGTGCCGTACGAAGGCCCGCGGGATGAAGTCGGAGCGCTGGTGGAATCGTTCAACGAGATGCTTGACAGGCTGGAGACCGCCTTCACCGAGCAGCGCAGATTCATCGCCGACGCCTCGCACGAGCTGCGGACGCCGCTTGCGGTCGTGCGCGGGAACCTCGACCTCATCGAGCACACGCACACCGATGATGCCGCCAAGCGAGAAGCCCTTGTCGCGATCCGGGACGAGGCCGGACGGCTCGAACGCCTCGTCGATGACCTGCTCGCCCTTGCCCGACTCGACCGCGGCGCGACGCGGGCATTCCAACCGCTGGACGTAGCGACCCTCATCGAGGAGGCCGCAGTGCGCGCACGCGCCATCGGCGGTCCCACGATCGTCGCGCACGCATCCGAGGAACTGTGGATCAACGGCGACCCGGACTTGCTCGAGCAGGCGCTGATGAACCTCGTACGCAACGCGATTCGGCATACACCAGCGGACGGCACCGTGACCATCTCGGCGAAGCTTGAGGGCGATACGGTCTGCCTGTCGGTTGCGGACACCGGAACGGGCATCAGAGCCGAGGACCTCGGGCGCATCTTCGACCGCTTCTACCGCGCACCCGGCCCACGCGACGGCAGCGGCGGCGGGAGCGGGTTGGGGCTGGCGATCACCAAGCGGCTCGTTGAGCTGCACCGCGGGACGATCGAGGTCCGCAACGCGACGGATGGCACCGGCGCGGTCTTCACCATCCGCCTTCGACGCCGAGAAGCGCCCGAACCGGTCTAGCCGAGCCGCCCGAGCGTACGTGCGTCGCCGTCGCGCTTGGTGATCCCCTGCGAATCGAAGTACTCGAGCAGCGGCACGATGTACTTGCGGCTGCTGCCGGTGATGTCGCGCGCGTCTCGGGCAAGGATCTCGCCGTGCTCCTTCAGGTACGCCACGATGCGCTCGCGAGCGGTGGCGACCGTGCCGGCATCGAAGTGGAGTTCCGGCCCGATGCGCACGACCGTGCCCTCGGCGACGAGCTTCGTGAGTGCCTTTCGCACGACGCCGGCGTCGATCCCCACAGCGGCTGCAAGCTCTGCGACCGTGCCGGGCGCCAGGCCCTGCGACTGCAGGAGCGGCACGAGCGCGACGCGAGCGGCCTCTTCCTCGGCAAGCGCGGTGCTGGCGGCTTTAGGGTGCCGCACCTGGCCGTCAGCAAGCGCGGCGATCGTGCGGGTGGTTGCGAGCGCCAACAGCGCGTCGAAGACCTTCGGGTCGAGGCGTCGATCGACGCGGTCGCGCAGCGCAAGCGCCGCGATACCGGTGGCGTTCGGGTTCGCTGCGTGGAACGCCAGGAGCTCCCGCTCGATGCCGTCGAGCAGGTGCTGCTGCGCCTCATCGGTCACGAAGTACGTGTCGTTGCCGACCTTGAGACGCTCGAGCGCGGCCTTGTTGAGGTCGTCTGCCACACCTGCGCGCGGCACGCCAAGCGCGAGCGCGATCTGCGCGGACGTCATCGGCAGTGCGCGCGACGAGAGCAGCCCGATCGCCGCCGAGGAGAGATCGTGCGCGATGAGTGCTTCCAGAAGCTCGCGCTCGTACGGCTTGAGCGTTGTGCGCCGGGGCGGAAGCGCGTCGAGCACCACGCCGCCGCCGATCGTCCACATCGGCGAATACGAGCGGATGATGAACCGATCGCCGTAGCGTGGCGCGAGCGGCTCCTCGAGCCGAAGCTGCGCAACACCCCTGCCGCCCGGCGGGAGCGCCGGCACGTCCATGAAGAGCACCCTGCCAAGCACCTCACGCGTGCCGTGATGCACGTGCACCCGCGTGCCGCTCTCGAAGGGCTTCTCCTCGCTCGCAAGGTACGTGACATGCGCGTCGAAGCGGTCGGTGACCGTAAGACTCCCCGGCTCCGCGACGATGTCGCCGCGGTCGATCTCGTCGCGCTCCACGCCGGCGAGGTTGAGCGCCACGCGGTTGCCAGCGACGGCCTTCTCGGCCTGGGCGCCGTGCATCTGCACCGAGCGCACCCGCCCGCGAACGCCGGACGGGTAGATCTCGACCTGCGCGTCGCGTTCGACCGAGCCGCTCCACAGCGTTCCGGTAACGACCGTGCCCGCACCGGCGATAGTGAAGACGCGGTCGACCGGCAGTCGCATCGTGAGGCTCGCCTGACGCGAGACGGCTTCGTCGGCGACCGAGTCGATCGCCGCGAGCAGCTCCGGCAACCCGGCGCCCGTCTTGGACGAGACCGGCACGATCGGCGCGCCGTCGATAGAGGTGTCGTGCAGGAGCGTGCGGACGTCCTCGGTAACGAGCTCGATCCAGTCGGGGTCCGCCAGGTCCGCCTTCGTGAGCGCAACGACGCCCTTCGGGATGCCGAGCAGATCGATGATCGCGAGGTGCTCGCGCGTCTGCGGCATCACGCCGTCATCGGCGGCGACCACGAGCAGCACGACGTCGATGCCGGTCGCACCGGCCACCATCTGCCGCACGAACTTCTCGTGACCGGGAACGTCGACGACACCCATGGTGCGACCGCTCGGCAGCTCAAGCTGCGCGAAACCGAGCTCGATGGTGATGCCGCGCTCTTTCTCCTCGGCAAGGCGATCGGGATCGGTGCCGGTGAGCGCGCGGACGAGCGAGGACTTGCCGTGATCGATATGCCCGGCAGTGCCGAGGACGAGCGAGGGTGCGGTCATTCGGACTCCTGTTCGCGGATATGGCGAGCGATCTGTTCGTACGCGGATTCCGCAGTCTGTACAGCGAGGGCAACGCACTGCTCATCTATCGAGATATGCATATCAGGATAGCGGCTTCCGACCGCCATGCGCGTGAGCTGCTCGAGTGAGTGCATCTGCGACAGGAACGGCAGCTCTGCAGACACCATCTGGACAAGCACGGCGAGATCGTGGGTTCGTGGGGCGCGGCTGCCCTCGAGCGCAAGCACCGCTTTGAGCGACTTCTCGACGACTTGCTGCGCCCAGAAGACGACCGCTTCGGGGTGTTCGTCGGCTGCTGCGCTCAGCGTGCGCATGGCCCTCAAGTTCCGCTCCGAAAATGCCAGCCACTCGTCCGGCTCGGAGCTTCTACCCGGCTCGCTCATAGATCACCACCCCCTCCTCGAGCGCATCTCGCACAACAGACGATGACCGCGTCTTCGAAGCCTCGAGTCGTGCGGGGTCCACGGGGATTACATCGACAGCGACCGTTCGAGGGCCGAGCGCGCTCGTGATCGCAACGCTTGTGGACAGTTCGTCCTCCACTTCGGGGAGCACGACAAGCAGGTCGACGTCACTGTCCCATTCGGCAGCGCCCCGGACGTGCGAACCGAACAGGATGATCCGGATGGGGTCAAAACCAGTCACGATCGCGTCGACCCAGCCCCCCAGGACGTCCTCAACAGCAGGGTCGATGCCCGGGACCGCAGCCACGCGAGCTGCGTACTGCGCACGGGGATCGGCGGCGAACAGCCCGGAGAGTCCCGGGGTGAACGGGTGTCCCTCAACGAGCGAGATCTGACGCTTGCCCGTGCTGTCGAGCTCAGAGGTCACGAGCCCCATCGCAGTCAGACGTTCGATCTCACGCTGCACCGACGCGATGCTTCCTCCGGCTGCTCGCACGAGCGCCCGCAGGTGCATGCGCATTCCCGGCGCAACGAGCAACGCCGCGATCATCCGCGCACGGGTCTTGGAGCCGAGGAGTTCATCGAGCATCGCGTGTACCTACTCCCGGTACGAACGTGTGTACCTGCTTATGGTACACCTCAGCTCCGACACGCTTCAAGTGACTGTCTACTCCGCTGCGAGCGCGGCAAGCGCGGCCACGATCTCGGCTTCCTCGCCAAGCGTGAGCGTGCGCGGGTCGAGCAGCAGGCGATCGGCGTTGATGCGCGCGACGATGGGCGGCTCGGCACAGCGCAGGCGCGCCTCAAGCTCGGTGACGCTCATGCGCTGCGGCATGACGGCGACCACGACCGTGGGGATGTCGGCCATCGGCAGCGAACCGCCGCCGGCGCGCGAGACATCCTCGGCCGTGCCTGTGAGGTACGCGTCGCCGCATGCCTTCGCGATCGCATCGGCGAGGCGAACGGCGCGCTCGGCCATCTCGGCCTGCGGGGCCGAGAGCATCGCGAGCGTGGGGATCTCGCGCTTGGCGCGGTCTTCGTCGAGGTACAGCCGGAGCGTCGCTTCGAGCGCCGCAAGCGTCATCTTGTCGAGCCGGATGGCGCGCGCGAGCGGATGCTTCTTGAGCGCGGCGATGACGTGCCACTTGCCGGCGATGATGCCCGCCTGCGGTCCGCCGAGGAGCTTGTCACCGCTGCACGTGACGGCATCGGCACCGGCGGCGATCGACTCGCCGACCGTGGGCTCATACGGCAGACCCCATTTCCGCAGGTCGACGAGGACGCCGGAGCCCTGGTCCTCCATGACGGGGATGCCGTGCTGACCGCCGAGATTCACGAGGTCGCCAAGGGTGACCTCCTCGGTGAAACCGACCACACGATAGTTGCTCGTGTGGACTTTGAGCAGCAGACCCGTCGCAGGCGTGAGCGCCTTCTCGTAGTCGCTGAGGTGCGTCTTGTTGGTGGTGCCGACCTCGACCATCGTGGCGCCGCTTTCGCGCATCACGTCCGGCACGCGGAAGCTGCCGCCGATCTCCACAAGCTGCCCGCGGCTGACGATGGCTTCCTTGCCGCGTGCAAGACCCGCCAGGCCGATGAGCACCGCCGAGGCGTTGTTGTTGACGGCCATGGCGGCTTCGGCACCGGTGAGCTTGCAGATGAGCGACTCAACGTGCGCGTGACGACTGCCGCGCTCCCCACTCTCGACATCGTACTCGAGCGTCGAGTACGAGCCTGCCACCTCGGCGACCGCGTCGACCGCCGACGGTGCCAGCCGCGAGCGGCCGAGGTTCGTGTGCACGACGATGCCGGTCGCGTTGATGACGCGACGCAGCGAGGGGACGCCCTTTCGCTCGACAAGGTCGATGACCGCCGAGACGACAGCGTCCTCGCCCACCTCGTGCAGCACGCCGGCGAGGATGTCGGCGCGAAGAGCGTCGACGGTCTCCCGGACGGCATCGGTCACGACGCTGCGAGGGTGTGCCTCCGCAAGCGCGGCGAGATCCGCCCGCTCGAGCAGCTTGTCGACCTTTGGAAGCGAACGCAGAAGCGATTGAGTGTCCATAGCGCCATTCTATCCGAGGCGCGCCCTTGCCGTCGCGGTCCGGTCGAACTACCCCACACTCACGACGTCGTCAGCCGCCATGAACGTCTCGGCGGTACCGTTCATGGT
>CAZGNF010000049.1:0-3627 GCA_964527045.1 uncultured Coriobacteriaceae bacterium
GTCGTGACGTTCATGTCGCATCACACCGATGAGTGGATTTCGGTGGCGGACATCGCACAGCGCACCGGCAACCTCATGCTGCAGGTCCGGCCCGTCCTCAACACGCTTCGTGACACCTTCGTGCTAGACTTCGACGACGCGCCGGAGGCATTCCGGTATCGCTACGACGTGGGCGTCAGCATCGAGATCGATGCGTTCCTGGACAGGAGCCGTGCCCACGAGAACCACATGCAGACGAACGTCGCCCGATTCAGAGAGCGCTACGGCGCATCCTGATCCCGGAGTCGACGAGATGGATTCGGAGTACTACCGGTGAGCACACTTATCGAACGCGGGGCTCGCGGCCCGGGCGTCGAGGACATCCAGAAGCGGCTGCTTCGCCTTGGCTACGAACTCGGTCCATCGGGAGTCGATGGCGTGTTCCTTGGCGCAACGTTCGAGGCTGTCCGCAGCTTCCAGCACACACGCCGCCTTGCGGAGGATGGTGTCGTCGGTGCGGAGACGTGGTCGGCGCTCGTCGATGCCACATTCGTTCTTGGCGACCGACTGCTCTATCTGCGATTCCCGCACTTCCATGGTGCGGATGTGCAGATGCTTCAGGGTGCATTGAACGCGCTTGGCTTCGCATGCGGTGAGCCCGACGGCATCTTTGGCGCATACACCGAGCGTGCCGTAAGGGAGTTCCAGCTCAATACGGGGTACCCGGCCGACGGCATCGTGGGCTCGGACACGGTCAGGGCGGTCATCCGGCTCCGTCACGTATGGGAGGACAAGGATCCCACGTCGCCGATTGCGCTCGCGGTGGCGCCGGCGCGAGCGGCCGACGTGCTCTCTCGCACCAGGATCTGCGTCCACGTCCTCGATGACCGCGGTCGGGCCGTTGCCGAACGACTTGCCAACCTTGCGCTGGCGACGGAGCCGAACTCCACCGTGGAGGTCTGCGCAGAGGCCGCGGCGGATGCGCATGTGCTCTTGCACCTCGGGACGTGTGAGAACCCGGAGACGGTCTTCGCCGGGGTTCCCATCGTTCAGATCGGACTCGCAGCACAGGAGGCGGTCGAAGCACGATTGATGACAGCGCTTGCGGCTGCTGACGGCTGCCGAGAAGCGCTGATCGACCTTGGCGACCTGGCGGACGACGAACAAGCGATGCAGCGTCTCGCTGTGCGTATCCTGGATGCCGTGTGCCTGGCGCTGACTCCGGGTGCCCCGTCTGTGGTATCATAGCCCGGCGTTTTCCCCTTCCGAGAACCGGTGTCGGAGGCGTTGGCCCTGCACAGTAGATACGCGCGAATGTGTGCGCTCCTCATGACTCTCATCCTTGTCGCGGCCGTCCCGGTCCGCGCTTTCGGTGCGCCCGTTGATGACAAGCGCGCACAGGCCGTCAAAGTGAAGGCGCAAGTCGAGGACCTCGACGCTGAGGTGGAGATCGCGACCGAGGCGTACAACGAGGCGAATGCGAGCTACAAGGCAGTCACAGCCAAGGTCACCTCCTCTGAGAAGAAGCTCGCAGAACTCACAACGCATCAGAAGAAGCTGCAGAAGCACCTCGATACACGCGTGAACAGCATGTATCGGTCAGGCCCTCTCGGCTTCCTTGAGATACTCGTTGGCGCGAACACGTTCGAGGAGTTCGCGACGAACTGGGACTTGCTCCAGGCGATGAACGAGCAGGATGCCGAGGCGGTCGCGGACCTGAAGGTCACGCGCGCTGCGGTCTCGAAGACGCAGGCCGAGCTCAAGACGAACCAGGCGCAGGCCAAGAAGGAGCGCGATGCGCTCGCCGGCCAGAAGTCAGCGATCGAGAAGCGGCTTGCGGATCGCAAGAAGCTGCTCAAGGGGCTTGAATCCGAGATCGCCCAGCTCGAGCGTGAGGCCGAGGAGGCAGCGCGCCGGACCTATCGTGCGCCGGCTCGCGACGTCGGAGGAGATCCGGGTACCCAGCCCAAGTCGGGTATCGTCGCTATCGCGAAGTCCAAACTCGGCAGCCGCTACGTGTGGGCAGCATCGGGTCCCAACACGTTCGACTGCAGCGGCTTCACCATGTGGGTCTACGCGCAGGTAGGTGTAAGCCTGCCGCATAGCTCGCGGGCCCAATACAACAGCGGTCCGCATGTCTCGAAGGCCAACCTCAAGCCAGGAGACCTCGTCTTCTTCGGCAGGAGCGTTATCCATCACGTCGGGATCTACGTGGGTGGCGGCATGTACATCCACGCACCAAGCACGGGCGATGTCGTGAAGATCTCCAGTCTCAATCGGAGCGACTACGTGGGGGCGTGCCGGCCGTAAGGCCGGATCACCTGTGTCGTTTGTTTGTGAGGGTTCGACCCAGGGGGGGTCATGGCTAGCGCGCGTCTGTTTGCGCCGCTGCGCTCGAGCGATTACCGGAAGCTCTGGATAGCGCAGCTGGTCTCGGTGGTGGGGGATAAGGTTCACCAGATCGCGATGAGCGTTCTGGTCTACGGACTCACGCATTCCGTTGCCCACGTCGGGGCGATGCTCGCGATCACAACCCTTCCCGCGGTTCTCTTCGGTGTGCCCGCAGGCGTGTTCGTCGATCGCTGGGACCGTCGGGTTACCATGGTGGTCTCGGACGTGCTTCGGGCAGCGATCGTCCTTGTGATCCCGGTACTGGTGCGCTTCGGCATGCCCGCCGTATACCTGGCGGCGTTCTGTGTGGCCACCGTGTCCCTCTTCTTTGAGCCTGCCAGGCTCTCGCTCATCCCCGAGGTCGTCCAGGGCGACGAGCTCATGGCGGCCAACTCACTCGATAATGTGACCGCATCTGCGTCGGAACTTCTCGGCCTTGCCGGTGCCGCCGGTATCGTCGCCACGATCGGCGCTGCGAACGCCTTCTATCTGGACGGCGTGACATTCATGGTATCCGGCCTCTTCGTGGCGCTTGTGTCGTTCCGGGGGCGCCCTGCCGAGGCCGGTCCGGCCGCACCGTTCATCTCGGAGCTTCGCCGGGGTCTTGGGCATATCGCCGAGACGAATGTGCTGCGCGATCTGGTCGGCGTGTACGCGCTCGCTGCGGCCGGCGTGGCGGCCGCGATTCTGGCAGTCAACGGGCTCGCGCTGCAACGTTTCGGCACGGGGACGGTCGACTCGCGTGCCGTTGGACTCGCGCTTCTCGACGGCGCGATCACCGTTGGGCTGCTGGTTGGAAGCGCGACCATCGGCCAGAGCAGGCCAGGCAATGCGGGTCGGAAGTTCCTCGGAAGCCTCGGCGTGTTCGGCATCGCGTTCTTGCTCGTCGGCTTCGCACCCAAGCTGTGGATGGCAGCGCCGCTGCTGTTCATCGGGGGTGCCGCCAACATGTGGTTCTACGTCCCGGGAGCCACCATCATTCAGCGTATCTCGCGGCCTGACCTCCGCGGCAGGGTGTTCGCGGCCAAGAATGCGGTGTCCCGAATCGCGACGACGGTAGGGTTCCTCGGCGCAGGATTGCTTGCGGAGCGCATCGGGCTAGCAAACACGGTGATTCTCGTTGGCTCGTTGATCGTGGCTGTCGCCGCGTTTGGGTGGACCCGTCCGGCACTGAGGGACTCCTGAGTCGCGGGTATCCGAGAGAGCCGGTCCTGCTGTATTCTCATAGGCGCCCGGGAATCGTGAATCGGAGACTCC
>CAZGNF010000049.1:3637-4172 GCA_964527045.1 uncultured Coriobacteriaceae bacterium
GACTCCGCATGGCAGAGATCGACGCGCTGCTCAAGCTCATGGCCGATCGCGGCAGCTCCGACCTGCACCTCAAGGTCGGGAGTCCGCCAGCGATTCGGCTCAACGCCAAGCTGGTGGTCCTGAGGGACCTTCCGGTGATGAGTCCCGAAGCCACGCAGAAGCTTGCACTGGGCATGATGGACGAGCGACAGCGCCAGACGTTCGAGAATCATCGCGAGATAGACTTCGCGTACTCAGTCTCCGGGGTGGGCCGGTTCCGGGTGAACGTCTTCCACCAGCGGGGGAGCGTGGGCATGACGCTTCGCCGCGTCTCCACCGAACGCTCATCCATCGAGGGACTCGGGCTGCCGTCCGTCGTGCGGCGTTTGGCGGATGAGCCGCGCGGGCTCGTGCTCGTCACCGGCACGGCAGGTTCCGGCAAGACCACCACGCTCGCCGCTATGATCGACCACATCAACCACACGCGCGACGGCCACATCGTCACGATCGAAGACCCGATCGAGGTCCTCCACCAGGACGACAAGTGCATCATCAA
>CAZGNF010000049.1:4182-9143 GCA_964527045.1 uncultured Coriobacteriaceae bacterium
CACCGAGAGCTACGCGGACGCGCTGCGTCATGTGGTTCGCCAGGATCCCGATGTCGTGCTCATCGGCGAGATGCGCGACCACGAGACTGTCGCGGCGGCGCTTACCGCTGCCGAGATCGGCAACCTTGTCTTCTCGACGCTTCACACGATCGATGCGACCGAGACGATCAACCGCATCATCGACTTCTTCCCGCCATACCAGCAAAAGCAGATTCGGCTGATGCTGGCTTCCACCCTCAAGGGAATCATCTCGCTCCGACTGATCCCCTCGATTAACGGCGGCCTCATGCCCGCCGTGGAAGTGCTCGTCATGACGGGCACGGTGAGGGAGTACATCCTCGACGCCGAGCAGACCTACAAGATCAGGGATGCGATGGATGAGGGCGAGTACTACGGCATGCAGACGTTCGACAAGAGCCTGCTCGCACTCTACCAACAGGGCAAGATCACGCTCGATGACGCCACGTCGATGGCCGCCAACGCCCACGACTTCAAGATCAAGGTGCGCCAGCTCGGCGTTGCTCCCGAGCAGGCGGCTCAGTCCGGAATCTACTAAGGTTCCGCCGCCGTCGACCACCGACTGCCGGATGATCCGCCCCTCGGCGGTCACTGATCTGTTGCGCCGGTGCGGTAGAATCGCCTGATACACACGAGAAACCCGAGAGTGAGCGTTGATGTCGAAGATCCTTCTCATCGCCCCGCCATATCAATGCTGGGGCGTTCAGGTTATCGGCACATGGCCGCCGCTCCAGCTAGCGTACCTCGCGGGCGCCGCCCTGGACGCGGGTCACGACGCCGTCATCTGCGATGCCATGAACAAGCACTACACGTTCGATGACGTGCGTGCCGAGATCGAGCGCGTGGCACCCGACTACGTGTTGACCCTCGACTACCTTCCGGTGTCGGGCGCGGTCAGTACCGCCACCGTGCCGGCTGCTCTGGAAACGCTCGCGCTGGCCAAGAGCGTCGACCCGCGTATCGTGACCCTCATCGGCGGGCCCCATCCAACGTTCATGTACGACGAGATCCTCGGTGCCGATGACTGCGCCGTCGACTACGTGCTGCGTGGAGAGGCCGAGGAGACACTGCGCGAGTTGCTTGCCGCGATTCCGGCAGGTCGCGGCCGCACGGTGACCGGCGTTGCGTACCGCGACGACGACCAGATCGTTGCGACGCCGATGCGACCGCACATCGTGGATCTCGATACGTTGTCGGTCGCATGGCATCTGCTCGACTGGGATGACTATCATTACAATATCGAGCCCTGGGGCCGCATGGCCTCCATCCTTACGACACGCGGTTGCATGATGGGCTGTTCGTTCTGCTCGCACCGCGCGTTCTGGCGGGGTGACTGGAGAGCGCGTGATCCCCGCAAGGTCGTCGAGGAGATCCGCCATCTGGTCGAGGAGTACGAAGTCGAGTTCATCACGCTGATCGACCCGTATCCGACCAGTGACGGCGACCGCTGGGAGCGGCAGCTCGACCTGATCATCGAGGCGAATCTCCCGGTGAAATTCCTCATGGAGACCCGGGTCGAGGACATCATCCGGGACGAGCGCATCCTGCCGAAGTACCGCGAGGCCGGCATCATCCACATCTACGTGGGTGCCGAGAGTAGCTCCGACGCGATGCTCGAGAGCCTCAACAAGGGCACCGATGTCGACATGAACAAGCGTGCGCTCGACGTGCTGCGTGAGCACGGCATCATGACCGAGGCGTCGTTCATGGTCGGCTTCCCCAACGAGACCTGGGAGTCGATCGAGAAGACCGCCGCCGAGGCGGTACGTCTCAATCCTGATATCGCCGTGTTCCCGGTGATCACACCGATGCCCTTCACTCCTCTGCATGAGGAGATGAAGGATCGTATCAGGGTCACCGACTACTCCAAGTACAACCTGATGACACCCATCATCGAGCCGTACGAGATGACGTTGGACGACGTCTACAGAGCACTCGCCACGTGCTACATGACGTTCTACGGGCACAAGATGCGCGAGGTCGCCGAGCTCGAAGACGGTTTCAAGAAGCGCTACATGATGAGTGCCTTCGAACAGATGATGAAGGACTACGGCAAGCAGTTCGACTTCCTCGGCGGGAAGATGCCGCACGGCATGAAGGATATGGGCGGGTTCAAACACCGATGAGCTGCACGGGTAGCATCACTGCGCGTGAATCGCGAATCGCTGCCGGGAGTCTGGCCGATTCCCCCGTGTGCGCGCGTATCGGTTGCGACCTCCGGAGCGTTTCTCTGTGCAGGAGGACATCCGTGGGTGACCACGGTGTCTGACAAGCACGTTGAGAGATGGATCGTGCGTGCATCGCGCGGTGATGCGGCGGCATTCGGACGGCTCTACGATCTGTATGTCGATCGCGTCTACGCGTACGCACGGAGCCGCGTGCGGAGCGTCCAGGATGCCGAAGACCTCACCGAGATCGCCTTCATGAAGGCGTGGGAGGCCATCGGATCCTACGACGACCGCGGTCTACCGTTCACGGCCTGGCTGTTCAGGATCGCCCGCAACGCCGTCATAGACCGGCATCGAAAGAGCGAGCGTGAGCCGGAAGCGGTCGATTTGGCGGCCGCGGCCACCATTCCCGACTCGGTGGCCGTGGAAGAAGAAGTACTGGGGCTGCTCGACGGAGAGACGATCCGAGAGGCGCTCCGGGAGTTGACCGAAGAACAAGCGTCCGTGATCACGATGCGTTTCATCTGGGACATGAGCCTCAAGGACGTGGCGGAATCACTTGGCAAGTCTGAAGGAGCCGTCAAGGCGATGCAGCACCGGGCCGTGCGTTCACTTGCGGCACTGCTTGGCAGGAAGAGCGATGAAGATGCGGGATAGCAGCGAACTGAACGAACTCACTTCCGCCGAAGAGCGATTCATGGCGGACGTTATGTCACGCGCTGCCGAGAAAATGCCGGCCGCGTCGCGTCGCGATATCCGGCGCCGGGTGCTTGCGAGCGCTGGCGGAGAATCGTTCCGTGTTCAGCGGCTTGTGTTCGCCCGTGCTGCCACCGCATTCACGGTCACAGCAACGCTGCTCGGCGGCGTTTCGGTCGCCGCGGCCGCATCGCTTCCGGGCGATGTCCTCTATGGACTCAAGCAGAGTGCCGAGAACGTCACGGTCGCGGTCCTTCCCGAGGGAGCGCTGGAACGCTCGTTCATGTTCGAGCTTGCGGAGCGTCGTGGTGACGAGGCAGATCGGCTTGTGGCCGACGGTGCCTCGGCCGACGAGGTCGAAAGCGCTATCGTGCGGTTCCAGGCGGCTGTCTCTCGCGCTTACGCAGCGCAGGGCGCGTCAGCGGGCCTCGGCGAAATCACCGCCGCACAGGTGCGCTTCATGGAGCGGATACGCACGATGGCCGCCTCGGTACAGGCGGGTTATGACGCCGTCTTGGAGGCGCAGCCGAACGGCCCCACCGGCTCCGGCACAGGCTCGGGCACGACCGGAGCACCGGGCAACGGCTCCGGTTCCACATCGACACCGACCCCGGGTTCGGGTGGGTCTGGCTCACCGAGCGGACCGTCGCCGTCCGACGACCCCGAACCCGGGAACGGCTCTACTCAGAACCAGAATGGTTCGCCCGGTTCAGGGTACGCACCGGGCGCGGCGCCAGGAAGCACGGACACCTCTGGCGGGCCCTCGGGGAGCAAGCGCCCGTAACCTTCCCGGACGATGTCGCGTTTACCCTCTCGGACGGCAACGGCCGATGGAGGTGTGAACGATGAAGTCGAGATGGATCACTATCGCGGTACTCGTGCTCGCGCTGGTGTTCGCCGCGTCGCCTGCGATCGCCGGCGGTCAGGGCGCGGGTGAGCCCGCGAAGGTGCAGAGTGGCGGCGACACCGTTGCGCCGGGTGCCGGGGACGTACTGCAGGATCGCACCCAGGATCGCACGCAGGACAAGCTCCAGGACGGCTCGTGCAGTGAAGACTGCGACGGTCCGTCAACGTGCGCCGAGGACGGCAGCGCAACGAAGACGCAGACTCGCACGCAGACCCAGACTCAGTCCCGCCTGAACGAGAGCGGCGAGACCTCGGGTGTGGCCACCATGGCCCGCGAGACGACTCGTGCCCGTATCGGCCAGGCTGATGAGGAAGTCGTCGTTGATAGCGATGCTGTCGTTCCCGAGCCGGAAGAGACCATGGAAACGACGCGTGCCGGCAACCTTCTTGGATCGGTGATTCAGACGATGGCGCAGTTCGCTGCGCGAGTATTCGCTTGGATCGGATTGGTGTAGTCGGCCCGGGGGCTGACTCATCGTGTGACGGGCGCCTACGGGCGCCCGTCGGCTTTTCTCGCGAGGACGCGGCGCCAGAGCCATGCGAGCACCACCGCGCCGGTCAGGGCGCCGAGCGTGTCCACAAGCCAGTCGACGGGGTCTGCCTGTCGCCCCGACACGAACAGTTGGTGCACCTCGTCGGTAACACCATATGCCGAGGCGAGCGCCACCGCTTGTAGCAGGCGATCCGGTGCTTCAAGTGCGAGAAGGATGAGAGCGCCGAAGATCGCGTACTCGCCGAAGTGCCCGAGCGATCCGTACCGTCCCGGAACCTGTGAGCCTGTCAGGCTCGAGAACCAGAAGATGACGGTCGCCCATGCGGCGACGGCGACCCACAAAGCGACTCGCCGTGTACGTGCGTCCTGCATGCCCGGGTACCTCTCTCGCGTTGCCGACCGACGGAGTCTACCATGGCCTCGGTCGTCTGCAGCTTGACCCACGCTCGCCGTCATGCGACCGTGACCGTTCAGAGCGTCATCACCCGGGGGGTCATGTGGATCGTCGCATCTCGCTGATAGCCGTCATCATATCCGCAGCCTGTTTCGGCACACTTGGCGTGTTGACGCAGCTGGCGTATCGACAAGGCGCTTCTCCCTTGCCGCTGCTTGCGTGGCGCTTCGCACTGGTCTCGCTGCTTATGGCAGTCTATCAACTCGCCCGCAACGCGAGCGCGATG
>CAZGNF010000049.1:9153-12905 GCA_964527045.1 uncultured Coriobacteriaceae bacterium
GCGCTACGCTGCGCTTTCGCTGACCGGGTACGGCGCCGCGTCGGTGTGTTACTTCTTCGCGCTGAAGTTCGCGAGCGCCTCGGTTGTCGCGGTCTTGCTGTACACCTACCCCGCGATGGTCGCCGTGCTGAGCGCGATCTTCCTCGGCGAACGGCTCACGCGAGCGAGAGTCATGGCAATCGCCCTCACGTTCGCCGGTTGCGCACTGGTGGTAGGACTTCTCTCGGAAGACATACAGGCGTCCGGTACCGGCATCATGCTCGGACTTGGGGCGGCGCTCGGATACTCCGTCTTCAACATGCTGTCGTACCGATGGATGGGCTCGAAGCCGAGGATCGTGCTGATGACGTATACCTTCGGCATCTCGGCCGTCGCGATCGCGACCATCACGCTCGCTTCGGGCGGGTCGCTTTCTGTGGCGGCATGGACGCCGACGCTGTGGGGGTTGCTCGGGCTCATCGTACTCGTCCCGACTGTCATCGCCGTGCTCCTGTACCTGAACGGGATACGACGGCTCGGCCCTGCTCAGGCGGCGATCGTCTCGACCACCGAGCCGCTCTTCACGATCGCGCTTGCGGCAGTGGTACTCCAGGAACGTCTTACGCCATTGCAGATGGCGGGTGCTGTGCTTGTTGTCGCTGGAGTGGTGGCGGCCGAGTGGCGGACACCGGGAGCGGCCGTGCATACCGACGAGCTAGCGGCGGTCTAGAGGAGTGCCGTAATCGCCGCGATGCCGCCGCGTAGCAGCCATCCGAGTGCGATGACGCCAGCCTGACCGCCGAACGACCAGAGCACCATCGTACGGGCGATCCGCCGGCGTTCGCCAAGCGCGACCAACCCCTCGAGGCACAGCCAGGCGGATGCCGCCAGCGTGAGCAATCTCAGTCCCTCGGTGACGCCGAACGCGAACGGGATGAGCGAGCAGGTCCACGCACCGTACACGCGCAAGTGACTCTCGCGACCACGGGGTCCGAGCGCGATGAGTATCGCGAGGCGTGCGGCCGCCCAGACGATTGAACCGATGGCGCGCGCTACAGGTACCCCCAGAGCACCGGCCGTCAGCCAGCCCACCGCGATGCTGGCAACGGAGCCGAGTATCAAAGCTCGTATGCCGATCGCCGTCAGGCTGTCGATGGAGGGCGGGTCGAGATTCCCAAGCGTATCTGGACGCCGCAGGTAGGTGACAGCGGTGCGCGCTGCATCGCGAGCGCGCTCCAGCCGGGCGCGCACCGCGAGCACGCGCGCGATTCGGCCAAGGAAACGCCGCCAGCCGTCGAAGATCCACCCGGCGGCATCGGCGAACTCGTCGGCGCTCCGACGGGAACTCGCCACCAACGACTCCGTTGTCTTCCGGGATGAGGCCAGGGTCGATGCCATGACTTCTCGCGATGCAGCCCGAATAGAGACCACTTGGCGGCGCATGCCGGCTGCGACTCTCGCCGGTGTACGTCGTACCGTTCGAGCGGCGATCGTTAGCAGCAGCCGCCACGCTCGGAACCATCCCGCGATAGCGCCGGGATGGGAGGTACCACTGGTGGTGTCCGGGCATGCTACCATGAACGCGAAGTGCTCCCTCGGGACCCGTCGGCACGGTTCATGCAGACAGCATACCGGAGAAGCTTCATCGCATGTTCTCCGCTCTGAGGACATCACGTGCATTCGTCGGCGTTGGAGGCTGCGTGCGTTCGCTGCGCCTTGCTCGACTACTGAGAATCATCGCGGGTCTGCTCGCTGGACTCTGCATGCTCTTTCTTGGCATGGGCGCCTACCTGTACTACCTCTCTACAACGTTGCCGGACCTCGGCGTTGATCAGTCAACGTTCAAGCCAGCACAGACATCGGTCGTTTATGCTGCTGACGGCAGCGTGCTTGCCGAGTGGCACGGTGAGCAAGACCGCACCGTAGTCGCCTTCGACAAGATTCCCGATAGCATGCGTGACGCCGTCGTCGCAATCGAGGACGAGCGCTTCTACACACACACCGGCGTCGACACCGAGGCGATCATGCGCGCGCTCAAGGTGAACGCCGAGACTGGCGAGTACACGCAAGGCGGAAGCACCATTACGCAGCAGGTGGTGAAGCTGCTGTTCACCGACGGCGAGAGCACGCTCACGCGCAAGGTACGCGAAGCGCTCATGGCGTACCAGCTTGAGACCAAGGCCGACAAGCAGAAGCTGCTTGAGACATACCTGAACCTTGTGTATTTCGGCGAGGGGTCGTACGGCGTGGAGAGCGCGGCGAATCGCTACTTCGGCAAGCCATCCACAGACCTCACGCTTGACGAATCCGCCTTGCTTGCAGGGATCATCCAGTCGCCATCACGATTCAGCCCAAGCAACCATCTCGAAGCATCGACAGAGCGTCGGAACGTCGTTCTCAGGAAGATGTGCGAACTCGGCTACATCACTCCGGCGGAGGAGCAGCTCGCACGGAGCGTCGAAGTCACGCTCGCGCCGCCGACCGAGGTGCCGGAGGTTGCGCCGTACTTCGTCGAGTACGTGAAGCAGGACCTCATCGACCGGGTCGGCTCGGAGATGGTGTTCCAGGGTGGATTACGCGTGCAGACATCGCTCGTTCCTGCCGCGCAGAGCGCCGCCGAGGAGGCCGCTCGTGCCATTCTCCCCGAGAAGAACGATCCGGCGGTCTCACTCGTATGTCTGGACCACACCACAGGCGAGGTCATCGCGATGGTCGGCGGGCGCGACTTCAAGACGGACAAGTTCAACCTTGCTGTGCAGGGGAGACGTCAGCCCGGCTCGGCATTCAAGCCGTTCGTGCTTGTGACAGCGCTCGGACAGGGCGTTCGTCCAACAGACGTCTTCTCGGCGGCGCCCTACACCGTCGAAGTCACCGATGGCACCTGGAATGTGCAGAACTACGAGAACGCGGTGACGAGCGGCTCCATGACGCTTGCGGCGGCCACCAACTGGTCGGTGAACGCCGTGTATGCCCGGCTGATCATGAAGGTCGGGGCGGAGAATGTTGTGAAGACCGCGACCGCGATGGGCATCACGACGCCGCTTGAGGCGAATCCTGCCATCGCTCTGGGCGGACTCAAGATAGGCGTCTCTCCTCTGGAGATGGCGTCCGCGTATGGGACGATCGCCTCGGGCGGCGTCCATCGCACGCCGTCGGGCATCGTGCGCGTCACGAATGGGCAGGGCGAGACGGTCTACGAGCCTGATCGAGCCGAGACTCGCGCAATCGACGCGGGAGTCGCAAAGACGGCTGCTCAGATGCTGCATGATGTCGTCGAGACTGGGACCGGTCAGGCAGCTCGTATCAGCACATGGGCGGCCGGCAAGACGGGTACCACGCAGGCGTACCGTGACGCATGGTTCGTGGGGTACAGCGGGGAGTTCTGCACCGCCGTATGGGTTGGGCATCCTGAAGGACAGGTCTCGATGACGAACGTCCACGGGATGAGGGTGACAGGCGGCAGTTTCCCCGCGAAGATATGGCAGCGCTTCATGCAGCGGGTGGTTGTCGCACAGAAGACTGTGGGCGGGTCCGGGACTCCGACGACCTCCCCAACGGGTGAGGAGCCGTCGGACGCACAGGTGAAGGTCACCATCTGCACCGACTCGTTGCTTCTTGCCAACCCGCGTTGTCCCGACACCATCGAGATCTACCTTGAGCCTGAGCTTGCCAAACGAGCGATCTGCACGGAGCACTGATGGGAGCCGGAGACCACTACCGCGAACTGCAGGTCTCGCGCGACGCTGACCCCGAAGTCATCGACAAGGCGTTCC
>CAZGNF010000050.1:0-12649 GCA_964527045.1 uncultured Coriobacteriaceae bacterium
CTTCAGGGATGCCCCCGGCGTTCGAAGCGACCACGGGGAGCCCGCACGACATGGCCTCGATGATGGTGAGCCCGAGCGCCTCGGCTCGCGAGGGGAGGACGAAGACGTCGGCGGCACGGTAGTACGCCGTGAGGGCGGAGGGATCCGAGACGAACGAGGTGAAGCGGACGTCCACAGCGCCGATGCGTCGCGCGGGCAGGTCGCTGCCGACCGCGAGAAGCGTCGCGACCAGCCCGCGGCTGGCAAGCTGCTCGCACGCGGCGATCAGCGTGTCGAAGCCCTTATACGGGTTGGTGGCGATGTCCTTGGCGACGCAGAGCAGAACCGACGCGTCGGGGGAGATGCCGAGCTTCAGCCGTGCCTCGGCGCGATCGCCGGGCGAGAACAGGTCGGTGTCGACGCCGTTCGGGATGACACGCGCATCGAGGGCGTTGTCGAGGATGCCGCTTCGCTCGGCCATGCCGAGAAGCCACTGCGAGGGTGCCGCGTACGCGATCCGGCTGCCTCCCAGCGCGGCTCGTTTTACCTTGAAGTTCTCGGCGGCGGCATCGGCCATAAGCGGCACGTAGCGGTCGAGGTACGGGCATGTCTCGCAGCCGGTGAGCCAGCGCTCGCACTCGAACGGGTGCGCGCAGTGGCCCGTGAGGAGCCAGGCATCGTGCAGCGTGAGGACCGACGGGGTGCGAGCGGTGAGCCGAGGCAGCTCCCGAATGTCGAAGTATGAGCCGTGCAGGTTGTGAAAGTGGAGCACTTCGGGAGTCTCGCGCATGCCCTCGAGCAGATGCGCGGTCCCCGGGTGGTCGAAGTCCTCGTTGCCACGGGCGACGGCCGAGAAGCGCGTCGGTTCCGCTGCAGAGCGCAGCGTGCGGTCGGCGTACCACCAGATATCGCGCTCGCGGGTGCTGCGGCTGGCTGCCACGGCGGCGGGGCGGCGGAGGAGCCGTGCCCACGGCGAGCGGTGGCGCTCGTTCGGGATGGTGATGACACCGGGCACTTCGGCATTCTTGTTGCCGACGAGCAGGGACGCCTCGTGACCAAGCCGCAGGTACTCTAGGTGGAGCGAGAGCGCAACCCGCTCGGCTCCACCGCCGAGAACCGATGCGTTTATGGTCGCGATCCTCATGCGTTCATCCACACTCTCAAGCAGCGTTCCCGGAACCGGGACTACTGTACACTAGCCGTGCACGCAGTCGGAGACCGAGGTGGCGCACACGGGCATGCGAGTCGCATATCTGAGCTTGCAGGCAGTCGTCGACGGCCAGGACAGCTGGGCCGCGGTGACCGAGATCATCGACGGCTTCGAGGCGCTCGGGTGGACGGTCGACCGCTCCTTCGCGACGTACGATACGCCAGAGCCTTCGCCGCTCGCTCGCCTTGCCGAGATGCGCCGCGTACAACGGCGACTCGCTGCGACGATCGCCGAGTACGACGCGCTCTACGTGCGCGCGCACCCGATGGCGTTCCACGCCGCGAATGCCGCGCGTCGTGCAGGCGTACCGGTCATCCAAGAGTGCAATGGTCCCTACGAGGACCTGTTTATCGCGTGGCCGTCTACGCGCGTGGCACGCCCGCTCTTCGAGCATTTGCAGCGCAGTCAGTATCGGGACGCGGCGGCGATCATCTCGGTCGCCGAAGGGCTCACGCGCTGGCTCGTCGCGGACACTGGCAACCCGAACGTCGTCACGAGCGGCAACGGCGCGAACACTCGCATCTTCGCCCCGGACGCACCTCGACGCGAGGGACTGCCCGAGCGGTTCGCCGTCTTCTTCGGCCAATTCCCGGCGTGGCAGGGAATCGGTACGCTGCTCCAGGCTGTTCGCGAGTCAGCGTGGCCCGCGCAGTTGCCGCTCGTCTTCGTCGGTGACGGTGCGATGCGCCCGGCCGTCGAGCGCGCGGTGGCCGAGATGCCCGATCGCGTGCAGTATCTCGGCCGCCTGCCCTATGCCGAGGTCGCGGGCGTGGCAGCGCACGCCGTCGTGTCACTCGTCCCGATGGTCGCGCCCGAGCGCGAGGAGAAGTTCTCGCCGCTCAAGCTCTACGAGTCGATGGCATGCGGCGTGCCGGTGGTCGCCTCGGACACGATCGGCATCTCCGAGATCGTGCGCGAGCACGACTGCGGGGTTCTTGTGACGCCCGGCGATGCAAGCGAGATCGCGGTGGCGGTAGCAACGTTGGCCGCCGACCCAGCGCGCGCGGTGGCGATGGGCACTCGTGGACGCGAGGCAGTGCTCGAGTGCTACTCGTGGGAGGCCCGGGCTCGCGAACGTGCGGCGATCATCGCCGGGGCGCTCGAGCGGCGAACTCCTCGGCCATAGTCGCGTACATCGTGAGGTAGGCCTCGACCATGCGGTCGAGTCCGAAGTGCGCTCGGGCGTGTAACGCGGCGGCGACGCCCATACGGCGGATGCGGTCCGGGTTAGAAGCTAGTGCGACCACGGCGTCTGCAAGCGCAGCTGCATCCCCTTCGGGTACGAGCAAGCCCGTCTCACCGTCGAGGATCGTCTCGGGTATACCGCCCACGGCGCTCGCTACGACGGGTAGCCCGCACGCCTGAGCCTCAAGGATCGAAAGCGGGAAGTTCTCGCCGTGCGCCATGTGGATGGCAAAGTCCGCTGCGCGCAGGTAGCGGACGACCTGCGCGGGCTCGCTCAGGAACGGCACATTCACGATGCGCGAATCGGATGACTCGCCCTGTGCGCCAAGTGCGACGACCAGCACGTCTCGGCCAGGAAGCCCGTGGGCGATCGCGGGCACCGCGCGCAGAACCGTTGCGTAGTCCTTGAAGGGGTTCGTGTCGGCGCCGGTGGCGCTCATGACCGCGATGAAGGCATCGGGCGGCAGGCCGAGGACGGCCCGGGCGGCGGACCGGTCGCCCGACGAGAACACACCAGTGTCGATGCCGTTCGGGATGTGGAAGCTCTCGATGATGGCGTCGGTGAGGATGGAACGCTCTACCTCGGCAAGCACCCACTTCGACGGTCCCGCCACGAACACGCGGGAGTGGCGATAGATGTCACGCTTGCGCCGCTGGTTCGCCGCCGAGGAGTCCCGTGGAACCGCCATCGGCCGTGAGATGTCGGGGCATTTCCCGCAGCCGGTGAGCCAGCGCTCGCAGCCGAGCGCGTACGCGCAGTGTCCCGCAAGCAGCCAGGTGTCGTGCAGCGTGATCGCGGTTGGGATTGTGGCCGAGAGGCGGGGGAGTTCCCGCAGGTCGAAGTAGCCGCCGTGCAGGTTGTGGAGGTGGAGCACGTCGGCCGTTCCGGGCAGCAGACCGAGCAGCTCGCGCGTTGCCGGGAAGCTCATGTCCTCGAGTCCGAGGAGCTGGTCGTGGATGTAGCTGCGATCCGCGCGAGCCCGCGCTGCTCGCACGCGCATGCGCGAGATGAGCGAATCCGACGCCGCTACGGGCGGTCCGGGGATTTCGATCGTGTTTGGGAGCGAGCCCTTCTTGGCGCCGACCGTGAGCCACGCGTCCAAGCCGCTGGCGAGATACGCGCGGTGCAGGTCGGATGCGACGCGCTCAGCGCCGCCCCCAATATCGCTCGCCGAGACCTGTTGGATTCGCATGCCCTCTCGTTTCATCCGTGTGCGACGCAGGTGGCACCACATTCTAACGCGGTCGGTATGCACCGGTCTTAGGTATGATAATCGCTTAAGCGGGGTTGACCGTGTCCAGGTGTTCCTGATGATTGCGAAGTGCGTTGGAATTCGATGTCTTCAGACTGGCTCCAGAATGGAGCCGCAAGGCCGTGCGTGCGGTGCTTCCCGATGCTGTTGTGGATGGAGTCCGCAGAAGGCTGTTGCGCACCCTCTATGGCATTGGTAAGGGCGTCGTGAGTCGCGAGACCCGGCTGGCTACCTTCCTTCGCCGGCGTGTCCTTCATGCGAAACCGGTCCTCTACCACCTGGATGTCCACATCGCCGATCACTGCAACATGCGCTGCCGTGGCTGTTCGCACTTCAGCAACATCAGCGAACCGTATCTGACAGACATCAATGAGTTCTCGGCGGACATGCACCGGTTGAGCGAGCTTCTGGTCGTTAAGGAGATCTTCTTGCTCGGCGGCGAGCCGCTGCTCCATCCGAATGTGGACGAGTTCGTTCGCGTGGCCCGCGAATGGTATCCGCGCGCTCGGATCTACCTGTTCACGAACAGCCTGCTCGTCACGCGCATGTCCGAGACGGTGTGGCGCGCTCTCGCCGAGACGGGCGTGGTGCTCTACTGCGACCGCTATTTGGTCGATTTGCCCGTCGATGAGATCGACCGCATGGCGAAAGCGTACGGCGTGACCGTGAAGTGGACCGAGGAGCGCGACCGCTTCTTCACGATTCCGATGGACCTGGACGGTGCACAGGATGCCGCCGAGTCCTTCTCGGCATGCAACGGCGTGGACAACTGCGTGAACCTGCGTCATGGCAGACTCTTCCCCTGCGCGCGCATCGCCTACATCGACATCTTCCGCGAACACTTCGGCATCGAAGGACTGGAGGCCACCGAGGCGGACTCCATCCCCATCTACGGTAACGCGAAGCCGTGGGAGATAATGGACTTCCTGCTCGCGCCTGTGCCGTGGTGCCGACACTGCGACCAGGAGCATCTCTACTGGTACGCGTGGGAGCGCGGAGCGGCAGGCATCAAGCAGTGGACCGACGTGGCGCCACACGCGGAGGACCCCCGATGAGCTTCTTCGACGCCATGCCGGCACCGATTCGCAAGGCCGCCCGAGCGGTTCTGCCTGCGAGCTTCGTGGACGGCGTGAAGGACGCTATCATGCGTCGCTACTATGTGAAGGGCTACGTATCGCGCACCGGCCCGATGGCGTTCTGGTTCCGCCGCTACGTGTTTCGGCGACCGCCCGTGCTGCACCGGCTGCTCTTCCACGTGACCGACCACTGCAATCTCAACTGCAAGGGCTGCACGCACTTCAGCAACATCAGCCCGCAGCGGTTCATCGATCCCGAGGATTACCGCAGGCAGATGGTGCGGCTGACGCGGGTGTTCTCGGCAATCACCGAGATCTTCCTGCTTGGCGGGGAGCCACTGCTGCACCCGCAGCTTGAGTCGTTCATCGAGATCACACGCGCCGCGTACCCACACGCGCGCATCAATGTGATGACGAACGGCGTGCTCGTCCCCAGGATGCGCGACTCGTTCTGGGAGGCGATGCGGGCGGCGGAAGCGTGGCTGCTCTGCGACGACTACCCGGCGGGCCCGTCGAAGGCCGAGGTCGACGAGATCGCACTCAAACACGGCGTGAACATCGAGTGGACCGACCCGCGAGAGGAGTTCTACAAGCTGCCGATCGACCTCGAAGGCACCCAGGACGCGGCGAAGTCGTACCGCCAGTGTCGCGGCGTCATGAACTGCCCGGTGCTGCGCGACGGACGGCTGTACCCGTGCGCGTACACCGCGTTCATCGACATCTTCCAGGAGCGGTTCGGCGTGGACGGCATCGAAGCCGGTCCCGCCGACTCGATCTCGATTGAGGGGAAGCCGTATGACATCATGCAGTTCCTCACTCGGCCCGTGCCGTGGTGTCGACACTGCGACTTCGAGCACCGCGAGTTCTACGAATGGGCACGCTCGGATCGCACGATCGACGAGTGGCTCGCGGCTCAGCGCCCCAGAGCGAACCACTGATCGAGCTGCGCCGAGAACTGCTCCGCCGAGAGGGCTGACATCGCGCAACGGGGGATGGCGAAGCGTCCGGTCCAAGGGAACGAGAGGCCGAAATCGGTGGTGAACGCGCCCGCGAAGCCCGTCTCGGCGACGATCGACCGCGTCACGTCGCTCACGGCGTCCGGCCCGCCGAATGGGTAGCTGAAGAGTGTCACAGGTCTGCCGAGAAGCCCCTCGAGCACCGCTTTGCTGCCCGCGATCTCCGCGCGCTGCTGCTCCCGGTCGAGCGCCGCGAGCGCGCTGTGACTCAGCGTGTGCGCCCCGATCTCGACGAGCCCGCCAGCCGCAAGCTCCACGACCTCGGCGGCAGTGAGCGTGCGGTTCTCGGCGCGAGTCGGGCGTGCGAGGCCTCGTTCGGCCGCAAGTGCATCGAGTGCGGTCTCGCGGGCGGGCGCGTCGAACGTGCGCAGGTGAGCGTAGCGCGCGGGGTCGCGGGCGTCGCCCTCGAGGTATGCAAGCTCGTCCCACCAGCGTTCGCGCGAGGTGCCGATCTCGCCCGTGCTCACGAACGCTGTTGCCGAGACCCCGTGCCGCTTGAGGATCGGCTTCGCGTGGGTCAGCAGATCGAAGTAGCCATCGTCGAAGGTGACCACCACGCTGCGCGCTGGGATTCGGCGGCGTCGAGTGATGAGGCCGGTCAGCTCGCCTGCGGAAAGCACGCGGTACTCCTCGCTTAGGCGTTCCATCTGCGCATCGAAGACATCGGGCGCGATTGCGAGCTCGTACGGGTCGTCGTCGGTCTCAAGTATGCGGTGGTACATGAGCACGAGCGCGCTTCCGCCGATGGCTGCGCGCACCGTGCGCGTCGCGTTGCCGACCATAACCCTGGCGGCGGACGCCTCAGGCATCGTGCGCCTTCGTTGCTCTGATGGCCACGATGAGCTGGTAGTCCAGCTCGCACCGGTCGAGCTTCACGGCGCTGATCCGCTCGGCGGGCACACCCTGCAAGAAGCAGACGGCGGCAAGTGCGTTGCCGTAGGTCACGATCTTAATGCCATCGGTCGGGAACGCAGCCGAGAACAGCTCATCGGCCGAAAGCGACGTCAGTCGCCAGCGGTCGCCCCAGCGGTCCATGTCGAAGCGGCTCACCTGGCTGATGCCGGGCACCGTGCACAGCACCGAGCCGCCGGGCTTGAGGATGCGGTCAAGTTCGGCGACACCGGCGCCCATGTCGCGGAGATAGTGGAGCGTTTGCGTGAGCACGATGCAATCGTACGTGTCCGAGGGGATCTCGGGGCATGAGACAAGGTCACCAACGTACGTCACGCCTTCGTCCGCCGCCGCGCTCAGGATGTCGCTCCGCGTGACGTCATTGCCGAAACGCTGCGTGTAGCTGCGATCGCCGATCTCGAGCACGGTACCGGTGATCAGCGCACGTTCGGCGTCCAGAAAGTGCTCGATGTAGTAGCGGTCGACGGGGGTGCCCTCGGCACTGCCGAAGGCAGGGTTGATGGGCGCTGTGCCACGCATCCCGTACAGGAGCGGGAAGCGGTTGCGCAGCGAGCGGCGAAGGGTGCTCAGGAATCTGCGTGGCGATGATGTGCTCATAACGCTCCGCCTCGGTGTGACTCGGGGGACGTGCATCGCTACGATGCTATCATGACCGCTGCACGTCACCGTGGAAGATGAGGTTCGTGAACCGACCCGAGGGCACATCCGCGTCGCCGCCAAAGCGCAGCGTCGTCGCTAACACGGCGATGAACGGTGTCGCGCAGTTCGCGTCGCTCGTCTCCACTCTCGTGTTCTTCCCTCTCCTGGTACGCGCGTTCGGAGTGGGGGACTACGGCGTCTATGTCATAGCGCTGTCGGTGACTGGCACAGCGGGTATGTTCGACCTCGGCATCGGGGCATCAACGGTGCGGCTCGTGGCGCGACACACGTCGCTTTCGGACCATGAGGGCTTTGCGCGTACCGTCTCCTCGGCGGCAGGGTTGCTCTTCGTCGTCGGGATACTCGTGGCCCTCGCAATAGCCGGCATCGGCATGGTGGCAGGGTCGGTCTTCAAGATTAGCGCCTTGCAGGCCACGCTCCTGCGGAGTCTGTTGTTGATCGGTGCCGCATCCCAGATCTGGTACTGGCCGGCGACTATCGCATCCCACGTGCTGGGCGGTCTCGAGCGCTACGACATCATCGCGCGGACATCGGTCTTCGCGACGATTGCTAACGTGGCCGCGATTGCCATTGTGCTGGTGACCGGCGCGGGCCCGGTTGTGCTCATGATGTTCGGCGTGGGCACGATGGTCGCAGCGTCCCTCATGAACTTTGCGGCGTTGCGTGGCGTGCGCCCTGGAGCGAGACTCGCAACCCTGCCAAGCCGACCGGTCGCCCTCGAGATCCTCTCGGGTGGCCTCCCGATCTTCGCGGCGAGCATCGCGCAGTTTCTCAATCGCGAGCAGGTGGATCGGCTCGTGATCGGCATATTCATCGGCCCGGCTGCAGTCGTCGTGTATCAGGCGGCGAGTAAGCTCTCGTCGCTCGTCGCCCAGTTTACCGGCCTGTCCACTTCGGCGCTTCTGCCGGTCGCTTCAGGGATAGTCGCGCGTGAAGACGATGACGCGCTGGCAGGCCTGTTCGTTCGGGGCAGCAGATGGGTCTCGATGGCGGTCGCTCCGATAGCGGCGACGGTGATCGTCCTGGCCGCCCCGTTCACTCGCGCTTGGCTGGGCGCCGGTTTTGAGGGCAGTATCATCGTCGCGCAGTTGCTCGTTCTTTCGCAGCTCTTCGTGCCGCTCTACCAGGTTGGGGATGCTGTACTCATCGGCAAGGGTCGCTTCTCTGCTTGGGTGCCGAGAGGCATTTCGTTGGCATTCCTCAATCTGGCGCTCAGCCTTGTGCTCGTGCGACCGTTCGGTATCGTCGGCGTGGCGCTCGGCACGCTTGTTTCGGGATTGCTCGAGCTGCCACTCTACGCGCAGCTGGTGCTCCGCGAGACAGGGGTCAGCAGGCGCGCCTGGCTGACTTCGGCGGGGGCGATGTATCTGACGCTTCCGATCGCGTTGCTGCTCGGTATCGGGGGAACGATGACGCCACTCTCCGGAAGCCTGTCAGGCGTTGTCGTGATCGGCATGGCATGCGTATTCGGGTGCTGGGTCGCGGCGTATGCTCTCGTCTTGCGCGCGGACGAGCGCGCCGGAGCGCGGGCGTGGCTGACTGCACTCACGCGCGGCAGGGGAGGTCGCGCAGCATGATGGAGCGCGGTCGGCCGATCGTCTCAATCGTCGTCCCGGTCTTCGATGTCGAGGCGTACCTGCCCGCATGTCTCGATTCGATTCTCGGCCAGACGTTCCAGGAGTTCGAGATCGTCGTAGTGAACGACGGCTCCACCGACGGCTCGCAGACGATCATCGATAGCTACACAAGCGCCCATCCGGGTCGCATTCGCGCCTACACCAAGCCGAATGGCGGTCTTGGCGACGCTCGCAACTTCGGCATCGAGCGTGCAACCGGCGAGTACCTCGCATTTGTCGATTCCGATGACGTCATCGCACCGACGATGCTCGAGGAGATGGTCGCTTGCTCCCGGGGGGCCGGTGCCGAGATGGTCATCTGCGGAATCCAGCGTTTTGCGGACGGCGAGCCCGATTCACCCTACCTGCCCGAGCCGGACATGAGCGTCTTCGGGCGCTCGCTTGCCGAGGAACCCAACCTGTTGTACCGAGTCGACGCGAGCGCATGTGACAAGCTGTACGCTCGCAACTTGCTGGACCGCACGGGGGTGCGGTTCCCGGTGGGCATGGCTTTCGAGGATGTTCCGACGGTGTTCGCGCTCGCGACGTGCGCAAACCGCATCGAGAAGATCGACCGTCCGCTCTACCGGTATCGCCGTGACCGTGTCGAGTCGATCACGGGTCGGCATGGTGCGCGCTATCTCGACCTTGTCGAGGCGTTTCGGCTCCTGAACGAGCGGCTCGACGCGCTCGGTACTCACGAAGCCGTGACCGACGATGCGCTTCTGCGTTTGCACCTGACGCATCTGATCGCGGGCCGGTATCCCGACCTTCTGCTCATGGCCGAACCGCGAACCCGAGCCATGTACCTGCGCGCAGCGTTCGAGTTGATCGACGCACGTTTCCCGGAGTGGCGTGACAGCATGGTCCGCCGGGCGCTGTGGCCAAATCCGTTACTTCGTTCGATAAGCACACATCGCTCGATGCTGGTATTGTTCTGTCGCGCACCTAGACGGGTCTACCTAGCTGCGCTTCGGCGCATGCGAGCGTTCGACCCACTTCGGTAGCCGCGGCGCCTCACCGTTAATCGATGTGAACCCTTTGTTGTCATTGTGTGTGCGTCTGGCACCGACGTTGCTTGAGTCAAGACAAGAATCCCGCGTCACTTCAAGTGAGTCGTCTCACATACGTGTGTGAAGGTCGTGAAGACGTGTGCGGATGCAGTAAACTTGCGCGTGGCCGCTGCCGGGCGGTCATGTGAGCCGAAGAACGCCCAGGAGGATCTAGATGTCTGACGCCCTGCCGCCCGTTGAGGTAGATGAGAACGAATCTGACACTCTCGTTGCGGTGAAGCCTCCCGCCAAGATGATGAATGATCCCGTTGTGCGCCGAATGGTGTACATCGCGGCGGGGCTCGTCATCGTCTTCCTGCTGGTTATTGTCACCGCGCTTCTGACCGGTGTTGCAACCCCATCGGGTCCGCGAACCCTTGCGGAACGAGAAGTCGCCGTTGCCGGCGCAGCTGTGCGGGCGGGCAGCACTGACACTGCCGTATGGGGCCAGTACATCGCTTCGCTGATTGCTGACCGGCAGTTTGGCCGCGCGCGGAGTTTCATCACGCAGGGCCGAGAATCGCTGGATGACTCCAAGACCGCTGAATTCACGCTCGCGGAGGCGCGTCTGTACTCGGGGCAGAAGCAGTACGAGAAGGCGATTGCGGCGGCAGAGCAGGCCAAGAAGCAAATCAAGGACGCCTTCGACGCCCGTATCGCCCAAGGTGGGATCGTCGAGAAGACCGCGCAGCTGGAAGGCATGCACAGCAACTATTACGATGCCATTCTCGTCGAAGCGGCTGCGTACCGGTCGCTGGAAGACTGGAAGAACGCAATCGCCCAGTACGACCTCTACATCAAAGGCAACCCAGGGGCTTCGGACATCTATGTAGACCGGGCTAATGTGAAGATTGAGAGCGGAGATGTCGCCGGGGCCGAGAAGGACTTCACCGAGGCCTTACGGTTCGTTCCCGACGATCCCGAGGCTTTGGCGGGACTCAAGAAGATCGGAGTTGCGAAATGAGTGTTGGCACCGACTCGATGAACTCCGCTCCGGCGAGCCAGACCACCCGGTCTCGCCGTGGTCGACGGATCCTCGGTCTGATTCTGGCCGTGCTGATCCTGCTGCTCGGCTTGTCATCGTACTTCCTCTACAGAATGGTCACGCCGGTCGGTAGCGACACTGCAACTTCAGCGGCAGTTGATGATGGCGGACTCGTCTGGGTGCGATCGATCTACGGCAAGAGCGACGCGCCCGCCGATCAATTCGATCAGACGCAGGGCGTGGCTTCCGCAGCGGATGGGTCGTTGTGGATAACAGACGGCGGACACTTCAGTCTTATGCATTTTGCGGCCGATGGGCGCTTCCTGAGCGAGACCAAGGGCCCGGAGGATTCTCCGCTGCAGGCACCGTCTCGCCTCGCTATCGGCAGTGACGGCAAGATCTATGTGTGTGAGACCATGGGCAACTCGCTCAGGGTCATCGATCCCAGTGATGTGACGACCGATGCGGGATCGTTCAACATTCCGTCGCCGGTGTCGGTGGCCGTGAGTGAGGACCGAGTTGCGGTTGGGGCGGTTTCGGGGTTTGCGATTCTCGAGAAGTCCGGCAAGCCGATCAAGGTGTTCGGCTCACGCGGCAAGGGAGACGATCAGTTCGACTACGTCCATGGAATCGCGTTCGACAAAGCTGGCAACGTCTACGTGGCGGACTCGTATAACAATCGCCTCAGCGCATACGACAAGGACGGCAATCGCCTCTGGATCATCAGAACAGGCAAGCCGTCCAACTCGGCCGAGCAGGTCAACGACAACCTGGCCGTTGCGGAGCCGACTGACGCCGCACTTACAGGCAAAGACGCGCTGCAGCTCCCGCTTGGCCTGACGGTCGATGGCGCCGGACGAGTCGTGGTTATCGACATGTATGACTGCACGCTCGCGGTGTTCAACGCCAGCGACGGATCGTTCGTTGGGAAGTATGGAATCGAGGGCGCAGACGACGGTCAGTTCTTCTACCCGGCGAGCGTCTCATACGATTCGGGACGTGACTGGTTCGCAGTAGCTGACAGCCTTAACAACAGGGTTGAGATTGTGCGAATCCCTGGATCCGCGGGCGGAGTGGGCGTGGCCGCGACGGTGCGTCGTGCACTCGCTGGCCCGCTGCGGGCGTGCATCTACCCGTTCATCTTGCTCCTCCTGGCCTTCATCGTGTGGCGTGTGGTGCGCAAGCGACGGGAAAAGCGTGATGCGGGTCACGAAACGGCGAATATTGAGAATGAATTAACGAATCTAGAGACGTCTGAATAGGAGTTGGCTAAGGATTTGCTCACATATGTGCGTTGTGTGAAGTCCTTGTTCGTTTTTTCTTGAGGAAGCGTGGTCAGCACGTTATAGTCGCAAGTAGAACAGCAACGCGTTCTGTGATCGCCTACTGGGCAATCACAGACGCTATCTGTGAATCCAGCTCAAGGCAGGAGGTGAACATATGAATAGAGCGCTTTTCCCTACTAACAACAAAGGAGTCTCCATGAAGAAGACCCTCATCGTTCTCGCACTCGCGGTCGCCCTCACACTTGCCTTCTCGGCCACCGCATTCGCGACTTCGGCGAAGACCTGGAACTACCAGGAGGATTACTACAGCTGGGGCTCGAGCGCCGGTGCCGGCCTCCTTGCGACGCCGACTCTGGGCGATCTCGGTGCCAACCCGTCCAACCCGGGCGTGCACGCCAACTACCTGGCCAACACGGCCA
>CAZGNF010000051.1:0-12468 GCA_964527045.1 uncultured Coriobacteriaceae bacterium
GTGTGCATGATGGCTGGCGCGGAGAACTCGTTCGCTGTACGCACGACCGCCATGTAGGCCGGCATGAGTTGCTCGATCGCGAAATCCGGTGCCACAAGCGGGCCTTCCGTGCCGGCAAGATCCTCGGCCAGTACGATTCCGGCGGCACCGGACTCAAGACCGTGCCTCGCGCGGGCAACGACCGCATCCAATCCGGATTCGATGCGCTGCGCCATGCCCTCCGGATCGGTCAGCGTGTGACGTAACCCCTCCGCGATACCTCCCGCGTTGAGAATCGGCCACAGCGGCCCCTCGATGGCCCAGAACACGCTTACGCCTGCGCCCACGAGCGCGTCGAGGGTCTTCTCGGCCCAGGGCTCCCAGGACGGCACGAATGCGAATGCGGCGCGAAGCTCCTGGCAGGCGCGGAGCACGGCTTCGGCCGGGTCAGCGACATCATGGATAGAACTGCCGAGCGCCTCCGGCGGGATGAAAGTGAGCCCAAAGGCGAAGGGGGTGCGTCGTGGGAGCAAGGGTTGCGTCATGGGCGCGAGTCCGGCATGCCGGAGCTAGAAGAGTCGGAAGCCGGCAGAGACTCCCGCCGACAGCGCCCAGACGAGAAAGAACGCGCCCACTACGCCGAGAGACACCCCGAGGAACGCCCTCTTTGGCTCCATCTTGAGCAACCACGCGGCTGCGGTCCCCGAGTAGGCACCGGTGCCCGGCAGCGGAATCGCGACGAAGACCGCAAGTCCGAGCACGCCGTACTTCTCAACGAGGGGATGTGCCTTGACACGAATGCCCTCGAGCTTGCGGTGCAGCCATGATCCCACGGGGATGCGATGGTAGACGAGTTCGAGGAAGTAGAAGCCGGGCCAGAAGATGGCCAGGTTCGAGATCAAGATGAGTGGTAGGTAGTACTGCTCGTGCTGCTGGACGGCGAGCGGAATCGCTCCGCGCAACTCGATCCACGGAATGACGGTGATAACCATGTACTTGAGCCAGGCTGGAAGGCCTGCAACGAATGCCGGCATACGTGCTTACTCCTCTGGGGGGAACGCCGCGTAGATGCGCGCGATCTCCGAGCGCCAGAACGCCTCACGGTCGGCGGAGTCTCGGCCAAGTCCGGCCGCGAACTTGAAGTAGCCGTCACCGGGCATCCCAGTATCACGGCGCGTCACGAGCGACGCGAGCATGATGCCGTTAGCAGCGTCTTCCTCGGCGCAGACCTCGTTCAGGAACGCCATCATCCCGAACGAATACGGCCTCAGCTGGATCGCCGAGACAACCTGACAGAGCTCAGAATACGTCGTCGTGCCACGCTCACGGGCTCGCCCGATGAGGAAGTCGCGCGCCTCGGCTTTGCCGGTGCGCCACGCCTCGGCAGTGAAGCCGTATCGGGTCTGCTCGGTCATGGCGACAGTATCCCATACCCTCCGGTTATGGTGCGAAGATGTTCGCGATCGCATGCAGCACGAACGGTGCGTACGTACCGCCGGTGCGCTCTCGCAGCCACCCGGTGGCAATGCCGAGGACCGTGCCGTAACCGACCTTGAACGCCAGCAGCGACGCGATCTCCGGATGGGCGGGATGCTGCAGTAACGTGGGGGCGTAGCCAAGATGCCACAGACCGAAGAGAACCGCGCTCGTCGCGATCGTCACCCATGCCGCGCGTGGACCCGCCGAGACGGAACGCAGCTTCCCGAACACCCAGCCACGGAAGAGCAGTTCTTCGAACGCAGGCACCGCGAGACCGAAGGTCAGGTTCAGGACGAATGGCATGACGCCGAACGACCTCGAGGTGATCACCAGTGCCAGAACGGCCGCCACGCCGACGAACGACAGCACCCATGTGAGCACCGGCTTGCCAGAAAGCGACAGGCCGAGCTCCGCGAGCTTGGGCCGGAAGAGGATGAGCAGCGCAACACCAAGTGCCACGAAACTGGCGCCGTTCACAAGCTGGAAGCGGAAGACGCTGCCGGTGCCGTGCGCGGCGAGCAGCAGGCCGCGGAAGATCGCGGCCAGCGCGACTTGCACGAGCGTAAGGGCGCCAAGCAGGCGCCACACGACCGTTCTGAGCTCTGGCTGGGGGTGGGGACCTTGGGTCATCGAGTACCTCCGTGCTCCACCGTAGCGTGAGCCAGGCAAGCGGTCACGGGCGAACACCTCGTCGTCACCCTGCCGTTGCGCGCTAGAATGACCACTGGAGGATGAAATGGACCCGAGCTACTCGATGCCCGAAAGCGATGACGCGCTTCTCGCGGAGTGCGACGTCACGACGTTTCGCGCCACCGGGCCAGGCGGACAGGGCGTGAACACGACCGACAGCGCCGTGCGGCTCAAGCATCGTCCAACGGGAATCGTGGTCGTCGCGCGACGCGAGCGCAGCCAGTACCTCAACAAGAAGGATGCGATCGCCCGGCTACGTCAACGCTTCGCCGAGCAATCATATGTGGCGCCGAAGCGGGTGCCGACCCGAAAATCCCGCGCGGCGAAGGAGCGCACCCTCGACGCAAAGCGCGTGCAGGCCAAACGCAAGGTCACTCGGCGTAAGGTGGACAGCGCGGAGGAGTAGCCTTCCCCGTAGCCGCGTGATCGTTACGGTAGCGCCGGGGTCGGATGACAGTTCAGACATAGGTCGTCCATGAACGCCGTTGTGGTCGCCTCGACCAGCATCCTGTAGCCCTGGGTCTCGTGCGGGAAGTTCTGGAATCGAGGATTCTCGACCGACTGCCAGCCATCGCCAGCCAGAATGGTCGTGCGGCTTGGAATGGCCTGGGTGCCGTCATCGGTGAGCGTGCCGACGAAGCGGGTGTCCTCGTGACATTGCTGGCAGATCGGCAGGTGTCCGGCCTGGGTGCCGACCCGGGGGTATGGCATCAGGTAGCCGGTATTGTACGAGTAACCGTAGTTGTTGCCGGCGAACCCGACAGCTGTGGCTGTCGTGGCGACGGCGCCGGAACCCGTGATAATCCCGAGCTGGCGGTAGTTGTACGGCGACGCCGTGGTCAGCGTCGACTCGACAGGGTGATTCATCGCTCCCCCCGCGACCCCCGATGCACGTCCCTGGTGGCACGCCATGCACCAGTCGGAGCCGTACTCGGCAACAGCGGTGGCGACACTCGCGGGACGTTGCTTCAGAAGTCGGTTGGAGACGTACGAGGGATATCCCCCCATGTAAATGCGCATACGCTCGCCGAGGAATGGAGTAACGGCATTCTGTCCGTGTGGCGTATGGCAGTCGCTGCACGTGAGCGTCCCGTTCGTTCCGGCGAACATCATGGCGGCACTACCGCCAGTGCTTGCATCGCCGCCGGGGACTACCGCGGTGGTCTCGGTACGGTGCTGGGCGCCAACTGCCAACCCCCGCGCCGCGATGGCGCCATACACGCCCCTGCCGCCGCTGCCGTCATGACAGGTCTGGCAAGTGGCCTGGATGGTTGCGCCGATGAGGAGCTGGGTGGCGGACCCTGAGTCGTGCAGCGTGTGACAATGCTCACACACCCTGGTGCCGTTGGAGTAGCCGCGATGCGGTCCGTAACCGGTGTTCGTCCACCCCGGAGTATGGCAATAACCGCAATCGCCGTACCCGTTCGAACCGCCCTTTGGGATCATGCCGGTCTCGTTCCACGCGAAGGCGACCGACGCGGACGCGAGGAACGAGGCCATGACTGCGAGCAGGGCGATGGTGCGCGTTGGTCCAACCCTCATTGCGGCTCCTATGGAATGCCCTGCCGTGCGACTGCGCAGAACATACCAGCGTGGTTAAGGTCTGTAAAGCAGCGCTGGGACCGCAACGCAGACAGGAGCCTACCGGCGATCCGGCAGGCTCCTGTGATGGAAGTGGTGGAGGCGCGGAGAATCGAACTCCGGTCCACAATAGACCCCCGGGTAGTATCTCCAGGCTCAGACACCGATTATCGTCAGAACGGGCGACACTCGGTGACCCGCGTGCCCGTGCCCTGGCTGTTCAGTCTTGCGCTAACGGCATACAGCCCACATCCGTCGCGCCAGTCCCCTGAGTGACGTCGGGACCGGTGACGGGGACTCTCACCGGGCGACGTCGCTACTTAATTAAGCAGCGAGAGCGTAATTATTGTCGACGCTTGAGCGTCTTTACCCCTGTTTAACGAGGCAAGGAGACCTCGACCTGCTGCTACCCTCGAACCTATCATGTCGAATCCAGTCGCCCCCGGAATCGAACGTTGTCAACGTTCCGACGCGCGTAGCGCGGATGCGTGTATATCCCCGCAGCACGTGCGCGTCACCTTGCCGGCTGCAAGCACCGTGCCGTTACCGCCCCAGCGTGCGGTCCTTGAGCGCCCGGGCGACATCGCGCTTGGCGTCCTTCTCGGCCAGAGCATCCCGCTTGTCGTACGACTTCTTCCCGCGTGCCAGTGCGAGTTCGAGCTTCACGAGCCCCGACGTCGCGAAGTACATCTTGAGCGGCACGAGCGTGAAGCCAGTCTCCTTCGTCTTGCCGATGAGGTACCGGATCTCGTTCTTGTGAAGCAACAGTTTTCGCGCGCGATTGGGATCGACGTTACCGCGGTTGCCATGGCTGTAGGGCGAGATGTGCACGTTATGGAGCCACACCTCACCGCGTTTCACCGAGGCGAACGCGTCGCGCAGGCTGGCCTTGTTCTCGCGGAGCGACTTGACCTCCGTACCCGTGAGAGCGATGCCGACTTCGAAGGTCTCCACAACCGTGTAGTCGTGGAAGGCCTTCTTGTTGTTGGCTATGAGGGTCTCTTCGCGCGGCATGCTGACTCTCTGACTACGGCGTGAAGTCGGTATCGGGCTCAAGGCGCAGGACGAACGCCGAGAGGAGCTTCACGGTGTTCTCGAGGTCGTCGATCGAAAGCACCTCGGTAGGCGTGTGCATGTAGCGCAACGGCACGCTCACGAGCGCTGCCGCTTTACCGCCGCGAGAAAGCTGAATAGCATTCGCATCGGTACCGGTGCCGCGGGGGGCGCCTTCGATCTGATACGGGATCTTCTCGGCCTCGGCGGCCTCGCAGAGCAGGTCGAACACCCGTGGGTTGATGTTGGCGCCCCGGCTGATGGCCGGACCGCCGCCGCACTTGACGTCGCCGTGCTTGCGCTTGTCGACATCAGGATAGTCGGTCGCGTGCGTGACCTCCACGGCGATGCCGACCACTGGGTCGACTCCGTACGCGGACGTGGTCCCCCCGCGCAGGCCGATCTCCTCCTGGACGGTCGCGGCAGCGATGAAGTCGCCCTTGGCCCCGCCAGCATCCTTCACTACACGCAGCACCTCGGCTGCAATCCAGGCGCCCATCTTGTCGTCGAACGCCCGCGAGACGGCCATGTTGTCGCCGAACGTCTCCATGCCGACGCCATACGTAACCGGATCGCCGATGCGGACGCGCTTCTTGACGTCCTCGCCTTTCATGCCGAGGTCGATGAACATCTTGTGCATCTTGACGACCTGCTTGCGCTCATCCTCGTCGAGCAGATGAATCGCGAGACGACCAAGCACGCCGAGGAGCGGGCCCTCGGCGGTATGGACCGTCACGCGGGCGCCCGGCAGGATCTGCGGATCGTGCCCGCCGATGCCGGCGAACGCGCAGAAGCCGTCGTCGGTGATGTAGGTGACCATGAAGCCGATCTCGTCGATGTGTCCGGCGAGCATGACCGACGGCCCACCGGCGGTGCCCTTGACGGTTGCGTGTACCGAACCCATGACGTTGGTCTCGACCGAGTCGGCAATCGGCGTCACGTACTCGCGGAACACCTTCGCGGCGGGCTGCTCGTAGCCGGACGGCGACGGCGCCTCGACGAGGGACTTCAGGAAATCGAACGACTCAGCACGCATGAAACGGCCTCCTCGATGAATAGCCGACAAGAGATGTCAGTGTACCGCCGAGCGCTGTCACGCGCTACCGCGCTACGCGACCTCGAAGTCGATCCTTCGCTCGGCCGGGCTCACATCTAGCACGCGCACCTTCAGACGCTGCCCGAGACGGAACTGCTTGCCACGATTCTCCCCCCACAGCAAGAACCGTGCAGCGTCGAACCTGTAGTAGTCGTCGCCGAGGGTTTGCACGTGCACGAGTCCCTCGGCGGTGTTGTCGAGCTGCACGAAGAAGCCAAACGACATGACGCCGGTAATGATGCCCTCGAACTCCTCGCCGAGGTGATCGGCCATGAGCTGTACGAGCTTCACCTTCTGCGACGAGTCCTCGGCGGCCTCGGCCTCGCGCTCCATGACCGAGCAGTGCTCGGCGAGCCAGGCCAGCTCGTGCGCCATGCTGGCGACAGGCTCCTTGCCGAGCGTCGCGGTAAGCTGCGCCTTGAGCAGACGATGCACGATGAGGTCGGGGTACCGGCGGATCGGGCTCGTGAAGTGACAGTACGCCTCGCTTGCCAGGCCGAAGTGTCCCTCGAGGATGTCCGAGTACCGCGCACGCTCAAGGGCGCGCAACAGGAGCGAGTTGATGAGGCGCTCCTCAGGACGTCCCTTGGCGAACTTCACGATCTTCTGGAACGTCTGGGGGCTCGCGCCGTGGATATCCTTCATCGGATAGTCGAATTCCTTCAGGATGACCGCGACCTGGCCGAGCGCGTCGGGATCAGGGTCCTCGTGGATGCGGTACATCATCGGCGCCTCGGCGTCGCGCATGTGTCGCGCAACGACCTCGTTCGCGAGCACCATCGCTTCCTCGATCATGTTGGTGGCGACGGTACGCTTGCGCAGCACAACCTCGATCGGCTTGCCCGCGTCATCAAGCTTCACCCGGGCTTCCACCGTGTCGAAGTCGAGACCCCCGCGTGCGATACGGCGCTTGTGGATCGCGTCTGCGGCCGAGCGGAAATCGGTGAGCATGCGCTTGAGTTCGTCGTTCGCGAAGCCACCGGCCGACAACCAGCGGTCGACGGTGTCGTAATCGAGCCGGTGATCGCTCCGCATGATCGAGGGATAAAGCCGGTACGCCTCCACCAGCCCCGTCTTGTCGAGGTCCATCTCCACCGTGAACGTCAGCCGGTCCTCGGCGGGATTGAGCGAACAGATGCCGTTGCTGAGCCGCTCGGGCAGCATCGGGATGACGCGATCGACGAGGTAGACGGACGTGGCGCGCATTCGCGCCTCTTCGTCGATGACGCTCCCCCAAGGCACGTAGTGGCTCACATCGGCGATGTGCACCCACATACGGAAACCGCCCTCTCGACGCTCGATGGAGATGGCGTCGTCGAAGTCCTTCGCGTCGGTCGGGTCGATCGTGATCGTGAACAGGTCGCGGACGTCGGTGCGGCCGCGCACGAGCTCCGCCTCCCCATCCTGCGAGAGCACGTTCGCGGCTGCCTCGACATGCTCGGGAAACGAGGTGGGTAGCGAATGCTCGCGGATCACGATCTCCACGTCCACGCCGGGCGCATCGGCAGGGCCGAGAACCTCCTCGATAACCCCCTGCATCGCGTCGCGCTGCGTCGCATAGCGGGTGATGCGCGCGACGACGATGTCGTTCGGCCTAGGCGTGATGTCGCCTTTGAGGCTCACGAAGATGTCCGAGCGCACCCGCGCGTCCGTGGGCGTCACGATGCCGAGCGCCCCATGACGCTCGAACGTGCCGACGATGCGGGTGACCGCGCGCTCGAGCACCTGCACGATCTCGCCGGAGCGACCTTCGCGCGAGCGCTGGTTGTTGAGCTTCAGGGCGACGGTGTCGCCGTGCATCGCGCCGTTGGTGTCTCGGCGCCCAACGTAGATGTCGCCGACCGGCGTAACCACGAACGCGAATCCCTTGCGGTTCATCGTCACGCGTCCAACGAGCAAGCCGCGCTCCTTGAGCGCGATGTACGTGCCGCCCGGCCCCTCGGCGACAGTGCCTGACTTCACGAGGGATGCGAGAATGGCCGTGATGCGGGAGTCGGTGAGGCCGTCGCCCTCGAGTGCAGCGGCGAGATCCTCGGCGGTCATGGGTGTGCCATGACCGGCACGAAGTGCTTTCACCACGAGCTTGTCAGGTCGCACGGGCACCTCCCCAAACCGTTCGACGAGCGGCTCATCAGTCCCGCCGGGCGGACTGGGCGCGGCTTGCCGCGGTGCTACAATCTCTGTATGGTGCAACTCTACACCTGAGCGTTCGGAGAGCACATGCACAACCAACGGGAACTCACACCGACCCTTATCGGGACCGGCACCCTCACCAGCCTTCGCGACATGGTTCGCGCTATGGAGACCGTAGAGACGTTCGAGTACCGGTACGCCGTCGACGGCGCGCCGATCTCCGAAGGCAAGGCCACGCTCGTGAAGATCATGGCCGATCCGGATTCCTCGACGCTGCTCGTGAACGGCTGCCTTTTCCTCAACGTCGCGAGCTTCCGCTACCTCGACTTCGTCACAGCCGAGGACGGCACAACGCGCATCGAGTTGACCGGCGACGGGCTAAGCCTCGTGATGGAACCGCTCGACGAACCGGACCTGCGCGAAGGCCGTCCGGTCATCCGGCTCATGGATGAGATCGCGTTCGATCCGCAGTCGTACGTCACGCTTGATGACGACGAGGACGAAGACTAGAGCTTCTTGCGAAGCTCCGTCAGCGCGCGCTGATACTGCGTATCCGTTGCTTTGTCTGCCTGCTTCTCGGCATCCATCGTCACCGCGATCTCGGGCACTACGCCCTTCTTGTCGATCACGCGGCCCAACGGTGTGAGGTAGTGAGCGATCGTCAGCTTCACCGCGCCACCGAACGACAGCTCCTCGATCTGCTGGACGCTGCCCTTGCCGAACGACGTCACGCCGATGATCGTCGCGCGCTTGTAATCTTGCAGCGCGCCCGCCACGATCTCGCTTGCCGAAGCGGAGTTCTCATTCACGAGCAGCACGAGCGGCGCATCGGTGGCGGTGTCGCCCGAGACGCGGTACGTCTCATCCGTGCCCGCGGCGCGACCGTCCACTGTCACGACGACGCCATCCTTCACGAACAGCGACGTCACATCGACCGAAGCCGTGAGTAGGCCGCCCGGGTTGTCGCGGAGGTCCAGGACGAACCCCTTCGCGCCCTTCTTGGCAAGGTCCTTGATAGCGGCGCGAACATCATCGCCCGAACGCTGGTTGAATGAGTAAAGGCGGATATAGCCGACGTCGTTGCCGACCATCTCCTGCTCGATATTGGGGACCTCGATCTTCGCGCGCTTGATGTCGTAGACGATCGGCTTGTCCGAGCCCTCTCGCTCGACTCCGAGCTTGACCGTGGTGCCCTCGGGCCCGCGAACACGCTTCACGACCTCGTCGATATCCCACTTGTCGCGAGTGACCCCGTCGATCGAGACGATCACATCGTCGGCCTCGAGGCCGGCTCCCTTCGCCGGGGTGCCGTCGAGCACCTTGACGATGTAGGCGCGACCGTCCTTGTCGGCGATAGTGATGCCGATGCCATAGAACTCGCCGCTGGTCTGCTCGTTGAAGTACTTGTAGTGCTCAGCGTCGAAGTACGTCGCATACGGATCGCCGAGGGACTCAAGCATGCCCTTGATGACTCCCGCCGTCATCGACGCCTCGTCGCTCGGAGAGAGCGCCTCGGCGTTGATGATCCCCTGGACCTCGGTCGCCGCCCGCTCGACACTCGCCGGAGCCTCACCAACGCCAGGGATCATGCTCGCCGAAGGCAACATGCGGTCGAACAGGATCCCGCCAGCGAACGCGATGACAGTGAGCGTCAGCACGACGGCTACGCCGATGGTGTACTTCAGTGCTTTGTTCATGGGGTCTAGACCTTCAGGTAGCGCCTCAGGGCGACGGCGGAGCCGGCGAGACCAATGATCACGCCGCTCAGGATGAGTATGAGAGAGATCTGCACCGAGGCACCGGCGGAGAGTGAGACCGGCAGGAAGGAGATGGTCTCCTTGAGCTTGGGCATCACGAACCACTGCACGGCACCGAGGGTCAGGAGCGCGAGAAACGCGCCGAGGAGGCTCTGCAGCATGCCTTCCAACAGGAACGGTGTGCGGATGAACCAGTTCGACGCTCCCACCAAGCGCATGATGCCGATTTCCTTGCGCCTGGCATAGATCGCGAGTCGAATCGTGTTGTTGATGAAGATCAGGCTGATGACAGCCAGCATGACGATGAACACGGCGCCGATCACGCGCAGCGCACTGGTGAACGCGAACAGCTGGTTCACGATCTGCTGCCCGTACTTGAGTGACTTCTCGGGGTTGTCTGGACGGTCTGCGACCTTCAAGAACCCGGGATTCGCCTTGATCGTCTCGACAACGGCGGTAACGTCCTGCGGCTTCTTGAGGTTGACGTCGAGCGACGCGGGAAGCGGGTTCACCTCGAGCTGGTCGACGATCTCCGGGCTGTCCGCCAGAGTCGTCTTCTTGAGCTCCTCGAGTGCCTCCTCTTTGGAGGTGTACTTCACATCTTTCACGCGCGCGTCACCGACGAGCGCTTTGTTGAGCGCGTCAACGTCAGCAGGTGCCGCACCATCCTTGAGGAAGATGCGGATTGAGACCTTCTCCTCCACCGACCGGACGACCTGTCCGACGACCATACTGCTGCCTACCGAAGCACCCACGATGAGCAGCGAGAGGTAGATGGTGATGACCGCTCCCAGGCTCATGACCCAGTTGCGGCGGAAGCTTTGGACGGACTCGCGAACGAAGTAGCCGACGTTAATCGCCATAGCCGTACACCCCGCGATCCTGGTCACGGATGACACGGCCGTTCTCCAGTGCGATAACGCGTTTGCGCATCGAGTCGACCATCTCCCTGTCATGCGTCGCAACCAGCACCGTGGTGCCGGTCTTGTTGATTCGGCTGAAGAGGCTCATGATCCCCAGCGACGTCGCGGGGTCGAGGTTGCCTGTTGGCTCGTCAGCAAGAAGCAGCGGCGGACGGTTGACGAATGCGCGGGCGATGCTCACCCGCTGCTGCTCGCCTCCCGAGAGTTCGTCAGGGTAGCTGTTGATCTTCTCTTCCAGACCCACCAGACGCAGCACCTCGGGCACCTGGGTACGGATAACGTGCTTGCTCCGCCCGATTACCTCAAGGGCGAACGCCACGTTCTCGTACGTCGTCTTGTTAGGAAGCAGCTTGAAGTCCTGGAAAACGCAGCCGATGTTCCTGCGCAGGAACGGCACCTTCCAGTTCTTCATCCTGGTAAGATCCTGACCCGCAACGACGATGGCGCCTTCCGAGGGCAGCAACTCACGCTGCAGCAAACGGATGAACGTGGACTTGCCAGAACCAGAATGACCGACCAGGAAGACGAACTCTCCCTGCTCGATCTCCACGTTCACGTCGTAGAGAGCGGGTTTGTCAGCACCGTACGTCTTGCTGACGTTCCGCATCGATATCATGGATGCTCCATCTGTTGACAACGATTCCCGGGCAATTCTAGCAAAACGGCTGCCTTCACGACGCTTTCACGCTTCCAGCGTTTCGCGAACTTCACACGTCCTTCACGCGCGACCGCTCATCGCCTCGCGCGCGGCCGAGGCGATGTCCTTCGCAGTTAGCCCGTAGTGCACCATAAGTTCCTCGGGATCACCCGAGGTTCCGAAGACATCACGGACGCCCACACGACGAAGCGGAACGGGATGCTGCTCGCCGATAACCTCGGCCACGGCAGAGCCAAGACCGCCGATGATCGAGTGCTCTTCGCACGTCACGACAGCGCCTGTCTTGGTGACCGAGGCGACGATCGTCTCGGCATCGATAGGCTTGATGGTTGCGACGTCGAGCACTTCCGCCGAGACACCCTCGGTCGCGAGCAGCTCGGCGGCGGCTAGCGCGCGCTCGACCATGACGCCGCATGCAGCGAGCGTCACATCCGTGCCCTCACGCAGCACGTACGCCCGTCCCAGCTCAAGCTCGAAGCCCTCGTCGTAGACGAGCGGAACCGCTGCGCGGCCGAGGCGCACGTAGAACGGTCCGGGCGTCTGCGCCGCTACGCGAATCGCGGCCGCAGCAGCTCGCGCGTCGGCAGGGACCAGTACGCGCATGCCGGGGAGCACGCGCATGAGCGCGATGTCCTCCAGCATCTGGTGGCTGCCGCCGTCAGGTCCCACCGTGATGCCCGAGTGCGTCGGACAGAGCTTCACGTCGAGCCCGGAGTAGCAGACCGTGTTGCGCACCTGGTCGTACGCACGGCCGGTCGCGAATACGGCGAAGCTGCCTGTGAATGCGATCTTCCCACCGACAGCCAGTCCGGATGCCGTGCCGATCATGTTCTGCTCGGCGATACCGGCGTTGAAGAAGCGTGCCGGATACGCCTTCTCAAAGGTCGCAGTCGTCGTCGACTTCGAGAGGTCCGCTTCGACGACAACGATATCTGCACCAGCATCGGCGAGCTCGACGAGCGTCGCTCCAAACGCCTCACGTGTTGCACGCTTCTCGCTCATCGGGCCTCCTCTCCATCGCAGCCGAGTTCCGCAAGCGCTGTCGCTGCCTGCACGGCAGAGGGCGTCTTGCCGTGCCAATCCGCAAGGCCTTCCATGAAGGAGACGCCCCTGCCCTTC
>CAZGNF010000052.1:0-12460 GCA_964527045.1 uncultured Coriobacteriaceae bacterium
CGGAAGGCTCAGGCATGGCAATCAATAAGAAGAGCGCTCCACTGTGGACCAAGATCGTCATCATCTTCGTGGCGGTTACGTTCGTAGCAAGCATCGCGCTCGTCGGATTCTCAGGATTCGGTGGCAGTAGCACGAACAACAACACAGGCACGACCGGCACGACCGGCGTCGGCTTCGCCGCAACGTACCAGCCTCAGGTCGACGCCGCGCTTGCCGCTTCGAAGTCCGACCCCACGAACGAGGCGCTTCTCGCCAATGTGGGTCACACCTACTACGAGTGGGCAGTCGCCGAGTACGAGAGCGGAGCGCAGGACGCGTCGCGTCCGTACTGGCTGTCTGCGGTCACGTACTACGATCAGGCGCTTGCGCTCAACCCGAACGACAACGTTGTTATCGGCAACAAGGCGTTCGCGCTGACGTATGCCGGAAGCCCCGACGCGCAGGCGGCGCTTGAGGCGTTCATTGCCACGAACGACCCGACGCTTGTCGATCAGATCGCGAACGCGAAGGAACTTCTAGGCCAGATCGCCTCTTCGCCGACTTCCGGCTCTGCGCCTGCAAGCGGCACGCCGTAGGTAATCGCGGGATGAGATGCAAAGCGGCCGGTCGCATCATGCGGCCGGCCGTTCTTTCTTGTGGTAGGCAGCACTAACTCGTTTTGGTGTCCGCCACCATCACGCGCGCTTCCTGAAGGTCGGAGGCGGTCGAGAAGATTCCCGACAGTCGCGTGAGGTCGAGGATGCTGTCCACCGCATCGTTCGTCACAAGAATAAGCCGACCGCCGTGTGCCCCGTACTCCTTAGAGAGGGACAACAGAAGCCCGAGTCCCGAACTGTCAAGGTAGTCCAACCGTGATAGATCGACGATCGTGGAGCCCGGCGAGTCCTTCAGAATGCGGTCTATCGTCATCCGAAAAGCCGCACACTCGCTGTAGTCCAGGTCACCGATCAGCGTGAGCGTCCAGTGCGATTCGCCGGGGTCGAGCTGGATTGTGAGGGGCATGTGCTTCCTTCCGCTCGGCGGGAACGCCTTCATCGTACCCGATTCGGCTTGCCTTCTCACCGGCGCGCTCGACGGTTACAATCGGTAAGACCGGCGAGATGCAGACCGAGAGGCGCGAGCATGGAACTCGACATTTCGACCGAGCGCGACGGAACCACCTGCCGCATAGCCGTCAATGGTGAGGTCGATGTCTACACGTCACCACTGCTGAAGTCACACCTTGTCGCTGCGGTTGATGAGGGCTGCGTCGACCTTGTGGTCGACCTTGAGAACGTTGGCTTCATCGACAGCTCGGGTCTGGGTGTGCTTGTGAGCGGACTGCGTCGCGTGAAGGAGCAGTCCGGGTCTATACGCATCATCTGCACCAAAGAAGGTATCCTCAAGATCTTCCGGATCACCGGTCTCGACAAGGTCTTTCCGATCTTCGCGAGTGCCGCTGAAGCCGAGGGGTTCTGAGCCTCACGTCTTGTGTTGCCGCAGTGGTGACCCTAGACTCGTTCGCATGACCGCGACCGGTCTGGTCGTCCGCGTGCAGCTGGAGGAGTTGAAGCGTTGTTCGGCATCGGCGGCAGCGAACTCATCATCATCGCATTCGTGGTGTTGCTGTTGTTCGGTCCTGACAAGCTTCCCGAGATGGCTCGTACCATCGGGCGCTTCACGCGCGAGTTCAAGCGATATCAGGCCATGATGGAGTCCACCTTCAAGGCCGAGATGTATCTCGCCGAGCAGAATGCTCAGGCCGAGAAGGCCATGAAGAGCTCCGCTGGCGCGAAAGAGGCCGTGAAGGACGCTGACACGGATGCCGACACAGCCGCCGAGCCCGATCCTTACCAGAAGGCCCGCGAATACCGGCAGCAGGCGGGCGTTGTCGCGCCGGGAGAGACATCGCCTGGTGGGCTGCCAGAAGTCACGCCTGCCGAGGACGTGGACGACGAAGACGCACCGATCGCGCCGGAGGATGCGGGCTGGACACCTGGTACCCCCGACGCGCCCGGCATGACAACCGACGCCGTCGACGATGGAGAGGAGGCGGGGGAGCAGCAGTAGCTGCGCACCCCTGACGCCATGCCCATCGCCCCCAAGCGTATGCCGTTCTTCGGCCACATCGCGGAGCTTCGCCGCCGGCTCATGATAGTCGCGTCAGTGATGGTCGTTGCTGCCGTTGGCTTGTACTTCGTGGCCGACCCGCTCTTCAACGTACTCGTCGAGCCGGTTCGCGCTGCGCTTGGCGACCGCCCCATCATCGCGCTGCGCGCATTCGATCCGATGATGGTTCGCTTCAAGGTCGCTCTGTGGGGCGCTATCGTGCTCACGAGCCCAATTACCATCTGGCAGGTCATGAGCTTCTTCCTGCCGGCGCTTCGGCCCAAAGAGCAGCGCTGGTTCCTCGGTACGTTCATCTCGTCTGTGGCGCTGTTCCTGATCGGCGTTGCGTTCTGCTACATCATCATCCTTCCCGCGAGCTTCGCCTGGCTCGTGGGTCAGGCCGGCAGCATCATGCAGTTCCAGGCGCAGGCGACCGATATCATCACGGTCATCGCGTACTTCCTCATCGGCTTCGGCGTTGCGTTCGAGACACCGGTCGTCGTGTTCTACCTCACCTACTTCGGTGTGGTGCCGTACGCCAAGCTCCGCAAGAACTGGCGCATCGTCTGGGTCGTGATCATCGTGGTCGCCTCCATGATCACGCCGGACTGGTCGCCGGTGAGCATGGGCTTCCTCTCGGCAGCGATGATTGGACTGTACGAAATGAGCATGCTCATGGTCAGGGTCATGATGGCCAAGAAGATCGCGGCCCAGCGCAAGGCCGACGCCGAGTTTGACGACGAGGACGACGAGTCCTGACACCCGTTCTGCAAAGGGGACACATCTGTGCATGAGATGGGCATCTGCGACGGCATTGTGACTGCATCGATCGAGGCGGCCAGCAAAGAGAACGCCGCTCGCATCAACAGCATCGAAGTGACGATCGGCGTGCTTACGGAGATCCAGGAGGAAGCGCTGCAATTCGCATTCAGCGTTATCACGAAGGACACGATTGCTGAGGGCTCGACGCTCAACGTCACTATGGTTTCCGCACGATCCGTGTGCGGGGAGTGTTCCGCGGAGTTTGGCCACGGGCGCTTCGACGCGAAGTGCCCTGAGTGCGGCTCCTACGTCTGCACGCTTGTTCAGGGTCGCGAGTTGCAGATCGACACTATGGACATCGACTAGGGGGTCGTCGTGCGGGTCGATATCGCCAAGGGCATTCTTGAGAAGAACGATACGCTGGCCGAGGGGAACCGGGAGCTCTTTGCCCGGAAGGGAGTGTTCGTCGTCGACTTGATGGCGAGCCCCGGCGCCGGCAAGACGTCGACCATCCTTGCCACCATAGCTGCGCTGCGTGATCGTTACCGCATCGCCGTCATCGAGGGTGACATCGCATCTCGCGTGGACGCCGAGAAGATCGCAGCTCACGGCATCCCCGCCGTGCAGATCAACACCGGCGGTGCATGTCACCTCGAGTCCGATATGATCCGCCGCGCAGTCGACACGCTCGATCTGGACGAGATCGACCTGCTGATCATCGAGAACGTCGGCAACCTGGTGTGCCCGACCGATTTTGACCTCGGCGAGCACGCGAAGGTCATGATCCTCTCGGTACCGGAGGGACACGATAAGCCGTACAAGTACCCCGGGATCTTCCAGCTCTCCGAGGCCGTCATCCTGAACAAGTACGACACGGTGAGCTTCTTCGACTTCAACGAGGAGGAATTCCGGAGCGTCGTGCACGACCTCAACCCGACCGCTCCGGTGTTCGCGATGGCCGCTACGAAAGGCGACGGCGTCGATGCCTGGGCCGAGTGGCTCTCGGCACGCATCGAGGCAGCGAAGGCGGTGCAGTCATGATCGCTCGCGATGAGGCGCTCGCGCTCGTTCAGGAGCGGGTCGCTAACCGCAATCTCGTCAACCATTGCGTGGCTACCGAGATCATCATGGACGCGCTCGGACGCCACTTCGATCTACCGGAGGGCGACGTCGAGCGCTGGGCGCTTGCCGGTCTTCTGCACGACCTCGACTACGCGGAGACTGCCGAGGACTTCGAGCGTCACGGCATCGTGACCGCGGAGCTTCTCGGCGACCAGATCGATGATGAGATGCTGCACGCGATTCTCGCGCACGCCGGCAAGGCGCCACTTGAGTCGCTCTTCGACCGCGCGCTCTACGCGGCCGATCCGACGACAGGTTTCATCGTTGCGGCCGCGCTCGTCCGACCCGAGAAGGACCTGGCAGGTGTCGAGGTGCGGTCGCTTCTCAAGCGCTGGAAAGAGAAGGCGTTCGCACGCGGAGCCAATCGTGAGCAGATGGCGGTGTGCGAGGAAATCGGTCTGGCTCGCGAGGAGTTTCTCGGCATCGCGCTTGACGCGATGAAGGCACGCGCAGGGGATATCGGGCTCTAGTCGGGGCCGTCCTGCGGGTCAGGTTCCGTTCAAGGTCCGGTTGACAGGCCGGTATATACTCGCATTTACGTTCAAGGCCCCGAGTGAAGAGGACCCCGCGCCAATGCGACTTGTCGTCTCCGAGAAGAACATCGCGGCACGCCGTATCGCCGAGATCCTGGCGGTCGGCAAGCCCAAGACCGACAAGGTCTACAGCACACCTATCTACACGTTCCGCCGTGACGGCGAGGATTGGGTGAGCATCGGACTCAAGGGTCACATCCTCGGTGTCGATTTCCCTGAGGCGCTCTCGCACACCGACGCCGGCTGGCAGGCGACCTGGGAAGACGGTCGTGTCGCGACCGCGCAGCTCCCGTCGAACCTGCCCGTTCCGCCGTGGGAAAAGCGTTCGAAGCCGTTCACGGCTGACGGCCTCGATCTCAAGACCTGGAAGCTGCAGTCGCTGCCATTCCTCGTCTGGGCGCCGGTCGGCAAGTCCGCCGCCGAGAAGGAGATCGTCCGCGCCCTCAAGAACCTCGCGAAGAAGGCCGACGAGATCATCATCGCGACCGACTTCGATCGCGAAGGCGAACTCATCGGCGCCGATGCGCGCGGCGTGATGCAGGAGTCCAACAAGACGGCTCCTGTGTATCGTGCACGGTTCTCGGCCATCACGAAGGATGAGATCGAGCGCGCGTTCACCGAACTCGGCACCGTCTCAGATGAACTTGCCGCTGCCGGCGAGGCACGTCAGGATATCGACCTCGTGTGGGGCGCGGTGCTCACCCGGTATCTCACGAAGGTGCGATTCGCTGGCGTTGGTCGCCCCAGAAGCGCCGGACGCGTGCAGACGCCGACACTCAAGCTCATCGTCGACCGCGAACTTGAGCGCGATGCGTTCATTCCCGAGACGTACTGGTCGGTCGACGGCACGTTCTCGGCGGGAGGCACGGACGTCCCTGCCGGTCACGAGACCGAACGGTTCACCACGGCGGAGGCCGCGGATGCAGCGGTCGCAGCCGCAAACAGCGTGCTCGCCGACGGCGCCACCGAGGGTCCGGCGACTGTCGCCGACGTCACCACGACGCGCCGCACGGTGAAGCCGCCGACGCCGTTCAACACCACTGCGCTCCAGGCTGCCGCATCTGCTGAGGGTATCGGTCCGAAGCGCGCGATGAACATCGCCGAGTCGCTCTATATGAACGGCTGGATCTCGTATCCGCGCGTGGATAACAGCGTGTACCCCAAGAGTCTCGATCTGCGCGGCCTGCTCAAGACGCTCTCCGGCGTCCCGGCGTACCACTCGTATGCCGAGTCGCTGCTCAAGCACGAGAAGCTCACCGCCACCAGTGGTGCCAAGGAGACGACCGACCACCCACCGATCCACCCGACAGGCGCGCCTGACCCGGACAAGCTCAAGCCCGAGGAGTGGAAGCTCTACAACCTCGTGGCGCGCCGCTTCATGGCGACCCTCTCGGCTCCGGCCGTGCTTGAGGCGACCAAGGTCGGCCTCGTGGTCGGCGGCGAGCGGTTCATCGCGCGCGGTGACGTGGTCATCGACGCGGGCTTCCGCGCGATCTACCACTATGGCCTCAAGAAGGAGGAGCACCTCCCCAAGATGGCGGAAGGCGAGACGGTCGGATTCCTTGGCGCGAAGAGCGAAGAGAAGCAGACGCAGCCACCGAAGCGGTTCAAGGCCGCGGGGCTGATCCAGGAGATGGAGAAGCGTGGCCTGGGCACAAAGGCGACGCGGCACGACATCATCGAGACGCTCGAGTCGCGCAGCTACATCGTGAACGACCCCATCGAGCCGACCAAGCTTGGCCGTGCGGTCATCGAGGCGCTGTCGACATTCGCCGAGCGCATCACGACGCCGGGCATGACCGCCGAGCTCGAGAGCGAGATGGACGACATCGCGAACGGCCGTACGCTGCGCGAGACCGTCGTGGGGCACTCCCGTGAGCTGTTGGCCGAGGTCATGGCAGTGCTGCTCCCGAAGGCCGAGGAGGTCGGCGAGCTCCTCAAGGATGCGGCTGTCGAAGACGCGAAGGTCGGCATCTGCCCCAAGTCCGGACACGACCTGCTGGTGAAGTCGTCCCCCAAGACAAAGGGACAGTTCGTCGGCTGCGCCGGGTGGCCCGACTGCGATGTCACCTTCCCGCTGCCGCAGGGCAAGATCGAGACCGTTCCCGAGGCATGCCCGACGTGCGGCACGCCCCAGGTGAAGATCATCCAGTTCCGACAGCGCCCGCGCGTCCGGTGTCTGGATCCCGCGTGTCCCACGAACTTCGAGGCTACGGTGGATATCGGGGCTTGTCCGACCTGCGCCGCGGAAGGCAAGGACGGTCGACTGATCGCGCAGCGATCCGCTCGCACGCTCAAGCGGTTCTCGCGCTGCACCAACTACGAGACGTGCAACACGAGCTATCCGCTGCCGCAGAACGGCGAGCTTGAGGCCACCGGCGAGTCGTGTTCATGCGGCGCGCCGATAGTCGTCGTCCACACCGGGAAGGGTCCGTGGCGCATCTGCGTCGACCCGGCGTGCCCGCTCAAGGCCGAGAAGACCGCAGCCGCAGAGAAGGCCGCAGCCGCGAAGGGGGCGACCTCCAAGACGAAGGCAAAGGCAAAGGCACCCGTGCGCAAGAAGAGCGCGCCAGCTAAGCCGAAGAAGCCCAAGTCCGCAGGAGCGTGACGCTCGGCACGCCGCGGGGCATGAACACGGTGAAGTCGACCGATCGAGTCAGGTGCCCGCATGAAGCTCGCTCTTGTGCAGCTGATGCTCCGGCCCGATGAGGCGTTGGAGCGCGTCGCCCTGGCGGAGGCAACCGCCCGAGCGGTCGCGCACGGCGTGGATGCGGTGGTGCCGCCGATCGATCGTGCCGCTGAGTCTCACGACCTCGACGTGCTTGGGCGTGTAGCCGTACTGGCAGGCGACGCGGTGATGGATCCCGAGAAGTTGCGGCAGCTCTCTGTCACACCGCCCGATGTGCTCGTGCTCGCGCCAGGCGCGGAGTCTGAAATCCAAGCCGAGGCGGTCCTCGAACTCGCCCTCGCCCTCTCGTTCTCGGTCGCGGGACTCGTCATCGTCTCGGAGCGCTCTGGCGCCCAGCCCGGCGACCCCGGGCACGGCGGGAGCGCCATAGTCTTGCTCGGCGAGGTGCTTGCCGAGGCCATGGCCGACGACGACATCATCTATGCCGAGATACCCGTTCCGATCCCACCGCCGGGACCACGCGCGCCGCTACCGGCCGTGCCGCTGATTCTCTCGCAGCGCCTTGCACATCACCGTGGCGAGCGTCTCACGGTGGAGTACCCGGCCGACCTCACGTAGCGCCCGTCGTCGCCCGCCTGCATGCTAGAATGCACCGAGGCTGCAGCATGTGCTGCGCCGGGGGGATTCGTTCGCACTCTCGGGAAGGAACGGGCATTGTCGCAGGCAAAAGTCACCGTTGTCGGCGCCGGTCAGGTCGGCGCGACGGCTGCATTCGTTATGGCTCTCAAAGGAACAGCTGACGTCGTGCTTGTCGACGTGGCAGAGGGCATTCCGCAAGGCAAGGCCCTCGATATGATGCACGCCCGCTCGATCGAGCACTTCGGCGTCAGCGTCGCGGGATCGAACGACTACGAGGCGACCGCTGGTTCCGACATCGTCGTCATCACGGCAGGGTTGCCGCGCAAGCCGGGCATGACGCGCGACGATCTCCTCGCGATCAACGGCACCATCATCCGATCCGTCGTCGAGCAGGCCGTAGCCGCCTCGCCCGAGGCGGTTCTCCTCTGTGTCACTAACCCGCTCGACGTCATGACGTACCTGGCGTGGCGCGTATCGGGGCTGCCGGCATCACGCGTGCTCGGCATGGGCGGCGTGCTCGACTCGGCACGCTTCGCGTACTTCATCGCCCGGGCCACCGGCGCGGCGATCTCTGACATCGATGCGATCGTCGTGGGCGCGCATGGCGACACGATGGTCCCGCTGCCGCGGCTCTCCATGGTCGCCGGTCGCCCGCTCACCGAGGTCCTCTCGGCCGAGCGCGTCGCAGAGGTCGTGAAGAGCACCGTCTACGGCGGCGCTGAGGTCGTATCGCTCCTCAAGTCCGGCAGCGCCTTCTATGCACCGGGTACATCGGTGGCCGCCATGGTCGCTGCGATGCTCGGCGACACCCGCGAGACGATGCCGTCATGTGTGCTGCTCGACGGCCAGTACGGGCTCTCGGACGTGTACCTCAACGTGCCGGCGGTACTGGGCCGCTCGGGAGTGGTTGAAGTCCCCGAGTGGGGCCTCACGGACGGCGAGCTCTCTGCGCTGCATGCATCGGCCGCCGGTATCGTCGAGGCGGTCGCGTCCCTCGGGCTCGGCGGGTAGCGCGTGCCCCGCGCCGAGGCCATCGCCCTGGCCGTCGAGGAAGCCGTGGCCGAGGCCGCGGTGACGCTTCGTCCCGACGTGCTCGGTGCGATGCGCGCCGCGCTCGAGAAGGAGCCGTCGCCGCGCGGGCGCGCGGTTCTCGGCCAGTTGCTGGAGAATGCGGAGATCGCTGCGCGCGATCGCGTTCCGCTGTGCCAGGACACCGGGACCGTCTGGGTCTGGATCGAGCTGGGCGCCCAGGAGTGCATCCCGGTCGATTTGCAGGCCCGGATCGACCAAGCCGTGGCGAGCGCCTATCGCGAGAACAACCTGCGCATGAGCGTTGTGCGCGATGCGCTCTTCGATCGCACCAACTCTGGTGACAATACACCGGCGTTCCTGGATGTCACGCTCCGTCCCGGAAGCGGCGCGACCGTGCACGTGATGCTCAAGGGTGGCGGCTCCGACAATGCAAGCCTGGTGGCCATGCTCGATCCTTCGGCAGGCGAGGAAGGCATAGCCGAGACCGTCGTCCGAGCCGTCGAGACGAAGGCGAGCGGCGCCTGCCCGCCACTCATCATCGGCGTGGGTGTGGGCGGCACGTTCGATACGGTCGCGAAGCTTGCCAAGAAGGCGCTCCTGATCCCGCTCGATGAGCGGACCGCCGACAAGCGTCAACGCGCGTTCGAGAGCCGGCTTCTCGGCGCGGTGAACGCCACTGGCATCGGCCCGGCCGGTCTTGGCGGGCTCACGACGGCACTCGGCGTCAGGGTGCTCTCGGCACCCTGTCACATAGCCGCGCTGCCCGTGGCCGTGAACCTGGGCTGCTCGGCGGTACGCACCGTCACGGTGGAGGTCGGCTGATGACCGAGACCACCACGCAGCGACTCGAAGTGAAGGCGGCGTATCTGCCGCTGCTGCGCAATTCTCGCTTCCGCAAGCTCTGGCTGAGCCAGTTCGTGAGCGGAATCGGCGACTGGCTCGTCATCGGTCTGCTGATACCACTCGTGACAACGCTCTCCAACGGGTCCGCGTTCGCGGTCGCCGGCATCATGATCGTGAAGATCCTGCCGTCACTGCTGCTGAGTTCGGTCGTCGGCGTGCTCGTCGATCGGTTCGACAGGCGCCGTCTCATGATTGCGTGCGATGCGGTCCGCGCCGTGCTGACCCTCGGTCTGCTCTTCACGAGCAGCCTGCCCGTCATCTACCTCGTGGTGTTCACCATGGAGGTTGCATCGCTGTTCTTCACACCGGCGAAGAACGCGCTCATTCCGCATCTGGTGTCAGAGGATGAGGTCGCGGTCGCCAACGGACTTTCGTACACCACACAACAGGCAAGCATGCTTATCGGACTCACGATGTCCGGCGCGATCCTGGCCGGCTTCGAGGCCATCGTGCGCTGGGTGCTCACGTCCGGATTCCCGTTCGTTGACCAGCTCGTCGGCTGGCTTGCGCCTGCGTTGCTCGGCCCGCGCGCCGGCGTGTTCGTGAACGCCGCGAGCTTCATCATCTCGGCGATCGTCGTCACGTCGATCTCGGTGCAGTCGAAGGTCGTGCACGAGGGCACGTTCACGTTGTCACTGCTCGGCAAGGACGCGATCGAATCCTTCCGCTTTCTGGGGCAGCACCGCGAACTGCGCGGACTGCTCATCACGGTCGGCATGGCGATTCTGGGCGGCGGCGCCATCATCACTGTCGGGCTGGTGCACGTACAGCAGAATCTTTCGGGCGGCGTGCCGATTCTTGATCGCGTCGAGGCGCTGCGCTCGCTCATCGCTGCCCCCCAGACGTTCATGCTCGTCTTCATCGCTCTTGGGATGGTGGCGGGCGCGCTTGTGGTGCCGAGACTCGCCACGCGGATCCCACTCCAGGCGCTCTTCCTTGGCGGAGTGGTCGCATTCGGCAGCGGCATGCTCGTGTTCTCGCTTAGTAGCAGGTACTGGATCGCGGCGGTCTTCGCGGTCGTTGCGGGATTCTCCATCGCGTGTCTGACGGTATCGGGTAACACCTATGTGATCAGAACGACGAGCGATGATATTCGCGGGCGGGTGTTCACGGCGATGGAATCGGTGATCAGGGTCTCGCTCCTGCTTTCGATGGTGGTCGTTGCCCCGCTTGGCGACCTTACCGGGAAGGCCGCGCTCGCCATTGCGCAATCGCGCGGCATCGACCCTGCCACCGTGTGGCTCTCGGGTCCCCGTATCACGCTGTTGCTCGCGTCGTTCATCGTGCTCGGCGCGGCGTACTACGCGTTCCGTACGCTCAACTGGCGCCGGTGTGACGAGACGGAGGTGGCCGAGGGTGCCTGCTGACGCCATCCGGGTATGCCTGCCTGCCACCGTCGCTGAGCTGTCCGCGCTTGAGATCGGGCAGCCGGTGCTGCTCTCGGGCACCGTCTACACCGCTCGTGATGCGACCCACGCTCGCATCGCCGAGGCACTCGACGCGACCGGCGTCTTGCCGTTCGGCCTCCACGGGCAGGCACTCTTCTACGCCGGCCCGACTCCTCCGGCTGCGGGTCGTCCGGTCGGCTCGGTGGGTCCCACGACCGCTAAGCGGATGGATGCATGGACGCCGACACTGCTCGAAGCTGGCATTACCGTGACGATCGGCAAAGGCGCGCGCTCCGACGCGGTTCGCGAGGCGTGTGCCCGCACCGGTGCGGTCTACTTCGCGGCAGTGGGCGGCTCCGCGGCGCTGCTCGCCACGCACGTCAGTGCTGTCGAGCCGATCGCGTGGCCGGAACTGGGCACCGAGGCGCTCGTGCGCATGGACCTGGTCGACTTCCCGGCGTTCGTGGCAATCGACTCCAGCGGACGCGACCTGTACGCAGCTGCGCCCGGCGAATGGAGTGTGGCGCTGTGAACGGCGTCTTCATCACCTTCGAGGGCGGAGACGGCTCCGGCAAGACCACGCAGATCCTCCGGCTGGCCGCGGCGCTACGTGAGGCGGGCTGCGAGCCGCTCCTGCTTCGCGAGCCGGGTGGTACCGTAGTGGGCGAAGGCGTTCGCGACATCCTGCTCGACCCGCGGCACGAGGGCCTGGACCCGGTGGCAGAGACGCTGCTCTTCGCAGCAAGCCGCGCGCAGCTCTCGGCGACCGTCATTCAGCCGGCCCTCGATGCGGGGCGCGTCGTCATCTGCGACCGCTATGCGGATTCGACGGTGGCGTACCAGGGGTACGGCCGTGGTCTCGATCTTGAGACGGTGCGCGGCGTGAACGCCTGGGCGACGCGTGGGCTGGTGCCCGACTGCACCATCCTGCTCGATGTGGATCCCGCGGAGGGCATCGCTGCCGCAACACCCGCCGAGGCAGACCGGCTCGAGCGTGAGGAGATCGCGTTCCATGCGCGCATCCGCGCCGGCTACCTGCAGATGGCGAAGGCCGAGCCCGAGCGCTGGGCGATCATCAGCCGCGATCGTGCCGATGTGGTGTGGACCGCGCTTGTCGCGAAGCTTGCGCCTGTGCTTGAGCGCGCGGGGATCCGGCTGGAGGCATGATGGCCGCCGCCTGCGTCTGGGATGAGATTCCGGCTCAGACGCGCGTCGCCGGGTATCTGCGACGTGCGGTCGTGAACGGGACCGTCTCGCACGCCTATCTTTTCGTAGGACCGAGTGGCTCGGGCAAGAAGACCGCCGCTGTCGCGCTTGCATGCGCGGTCTTCTGTGACGATGACGGCTGCGGCTCGTGCCCCACC
>CAZGNF010000053.1:0-12404 GCA_964527045.1 uncultured Coriobacteriaceae bacterium
GTAGACACTCGAACCGCTGTTCCAGAACCTCCGTGCCCCATTGGGATCCGGGATGCTCGTCGGTGAGCTCGAAGCCCTCTCGCTCATAGAGCCGCCTTGCCGCGTCGAGCCCGGCGAACGTGCGCAGGTAGACGCTGGGGTAGCCTTGCTCCTTGCAAAAATCCATGGCGACGCGGATAAGTCGACTGCCTGCTCCCTTGCCTCTCAGCGCATCCGCAACGATGAACCAGCGGAGATGAGCGCCTTCAGTGAAGCCCCTGCTGCCGTCGATGGCCACTGCCCCTTCAATGCGGTCGTCCACCATTGCGAGCCATAGGCCGTCTCGAGCCGGGTCGTAGGTCTGGATGAACGAGCCAAGTTCAGTGGCGACTTTGGCCTCGAAGAACGAGTCGAAGCCCCAGTGCTCGTGATAGTAGGAGCCGTGCAGCGAGACTATCTGCCCGAGCGCTCCAGGCACGTAGCCCGAGACGATCTCGAAATCTGGCATCGCGTTCGCGCCCCCTGAGCAATCTGCCTAGCGTGTTGGCGCTTCACCAGCGCGCTTGCGCTCCATTATGCGACACCTGACGCGAGTCGAGTGGAAGCGCGGGTTAGACCGACTCAGAGCACGCCTCCTACAGAGCTGCGGCAACCGTAGAGCCGATGAAACAGACGAAGGCCGCTGCGGCAACCGCGTAGTCCCAAGCGACCGCACGAATGCCATAGCGACCGGAGACCGGTTTGGCACGAAGCCAATACACACTCATGGCGAAAGAATACGCGGCGAACGCCACATACACCCCGTGCCCGCTGAACTGAGGCGCCGACACGCCAACTCTCACAATGAAACTTATCGATGCGCCGAGCAGACAGCCCAAGGCCACGTAGAACAAGGGACGGTCATAGTCGATTGGCTCATGCACGAAGGTCTCGGATGCTCCGGTGTCCCTCGAGCTTAAGCAGTACCAGAACGACTCGCTGTCTTCGAGACCGTTCACATATACCGCTGAGCCATCGTCGATGCTCAACTTGATCTCTCGGATTGCGCCAGCCGTAGTCCTCTTTGCCTGTGCGCGGCGGATGGAGTGCAGCTGATACTCCTGGCTGGAACGAAGTCCATTGCGGGTCAGTGTGGTGTGGCTAATGTTCCAGGTTGTGGTGGCGAATCTGCGATTCCCAGCAGCCAGCCAGGCGCGGGATGCGACAAACAGTACTGCGAGGCACACGACTACGCCAAGCAACTCCGGATAGCGTGTTGAGAACAGGTCGGCAGAGACGACTGCAAATGCGAGGACAGTACTCACTCCGAGGCGATCGAAGGCCTTCTCACGCCGCCGAAGTTCATCCGAGGACATCGTGAACAACCGATCATCCTCACTGAATGGCTCCACCCGACACTCCGTTCTTGTGGTTCGGCCCATCCTTTCAGCGCATCAGCGGCGGCCGTGCGCTACGGGACAAGTGTAGCTCACGCCGTCCGCTGGACGCGCTTGCTAGACAGGCCTGCCTACTCGTTGGTCACTGAGGGGTCACGATCTCGATTCGCGAGATCACACCCTCGCCTGACGCGGTCACGTCCGCTCGCACCATGCCCCCCTGCAGGTAATCGATGAGCTCCCCGGTGCCCGCCACCCGCCCGTCAATCAGGATGACGGCCTGGTCGCCTGCGCGCGCAGCCCACAGCGGCGTCTCCTCGTCTTCCGCAACATCAGGCATGAGCTCGAGTTCGACATCCGATTCTCGCGGATGGGCCGATGCGTTGCCCACCCAGACGCCGCTGTACGAGCCGGCGGGAAGCGCGTCGGGGGCAGCGAGCATCGTGAAGACAGCGACGACCGCGACGGCGACGAGGGAGAGTCCTACGAAGCCGACGACGATCGCCCTAGCGGAGGGGCCGGGTCCCGGTGTGACGCCGCTTTCCGCCTCCACCAACCCGTCGACGATCACCCCGGCCGCTGCGCCGAGCGCGCGATCGCCGATTGCTGCGGCAGGACCGAGCCCGGTCCGGCCGAACTCGTCCGACGTGTGCTGCCGGGACTTCCGCGCCACAGTAGCCCTCCCCCCAGGGCGCTACAGGGCCCTGTCCAGCGTACGTACGTGTTTGCGCTTCAGCCGCGAACGAGCGGCCTGACTTCAGGCTAGCGCTACCGTGAGTCGGCTGGAAGCGCGGGTTCGATGCGCCGACTGCAAGGCAATCAAGCGTCCAGGTTGCCGGCGGCGTCACTCATGTTTGGCGAACGCCGCCTTAAGGGCGACCTTCTGCGAGTACTCGATCGATCCGTACTGGAACAGTCTGACCGCGATGCGGAAGATGATGGAGCTGAGAACGAACAGCTCGACAATGATGATCGTCGCCTCCATCGCACCGAGGGTTCCCAGAGCGTTGCGGATCATCGCCGTTGGCGCCGCGGTGTACGGGAAGTAGGTCAGGACCTGCACGACGAAGGATTCCGGGTTCGACAACACGAGCGCGCCCGTCCACAGCGGCGCGAACGGCACGATCGACACCGGAGCCGCAATCGCACCCGCATCCCGCGCGGTCGGCATGATCGCGCCGGCCGCCGCCAACGTCGTGGTGACCAAAGAGAATCCGCCCACGAGGAGGAGCACGCCCACGAGCATCGGCCAAGGCTCGACGCTCAAGGACGCAAGATCGACGTAAGGCAGTCTGAGCTCCTCTCGGAAGAACAGGTAGCCGACGAGGACCGGAAGCGAGATCGCCACCATCTGAATCGCACCGACCATGAACAGTGACACGACCTTGCCGGAGACCATCGTCGTCGGATTCATCGTTGTCAGGATCATTTCGGAGACCCTGTTCTCCTTCTCCTCGAGGAGGCTGGTCGCCATCAGGTTTCCCATGAGCAGAATGCTCGCGTAGAAGGCAAGCAAGATTAGGAGTGGCGGGATGACCTCGGCGAGGCCGGCCGACTCGCGGCCCTCCTTGAAGGTCGTCGAGGACACCTGGAAGTCACCACGAACGAGCGTGGCGAGCGATTGGTCGTCGAGGGCCGCTTGGGCGCTCGCGATCAGGACCTCGGATGCGATGGCTGCGTACTTGCCGTTCGCGAAGATGCCTGCGTCCGCCGCATAGACCTTCGTCGGCTCTTCGGCGGGATTCGTCGGATACACGAAGTGAGCGTCGAGGCTACCGGCCTGCACGTCAGCGATCGACTTCTCGTCGTCGGTCACAGGACTGCCGCCGAAAGCCTCGGCCACGGCCGGAATCACGTACCCGGAGGCGTCGCTGTACGTGAAGGTGAACTGTGCGCGTGCCTGTTGGTCCGCTCCCGCGGCCGCAGACGTGTTGGCCACCACGATCAGTGCGATCACCGCGCCCATGATGACGGGAACGACCAGCGTGGCGATCCAGAAGCCGGTCTTCGAGAGCGTGCGTTTGACCTCGAACGAGACGATGGTGCCCATGTTGTGTCGCGCCATCGTCTACACCTCGTCCGGTTCGTCGCGGCCGCCGTAGACTCTCACGAAGATGTCGTCCATCGACGGTCGGCCCGTGGCAAAGCTGCGCACCCTCACGCCGGCCTGAACCAGATCCCGAAGTACCGCGGCCTCGTCCACGCTTTCATCGAGGTCGAGCTCGGCATAGTTGTTCTCGCGTCGCATCACGCGGTAGCGGGGTGAGTCCGGAATGTCTCCAGTGAAGGCTACCTTCGCCGTCGTGCCGCCGTACTGCGCCTGAACCTCGGAGATGGTCCCGTAGGCCTCGGCGACTCCGTTCTTGAGCAGAAGCACGCGATCGCAGAGCCGTTCGACCTCGTCCATCTGATGGGTCACCATCAGCACGGTGGCCCCTGCATGCCGTCGCTCCTCGATAATGCTCAGGAGAAGCCGCCTGTTCACAGGATCGAACCCCTTGGTAGGCTCGTCCAAGATGAGCAACTCCGGCTCGCCCATGATCGTCACACCGAGCTGAACCTTCTGCTGCTCACCGCCTGACAGCTTGTCCACGCGCACCTTGGCCTTGTCCGCGAGGTCCACCCGCTCCAGGTACTCCATCGACCACGACGCTGCGGCGTGCTTGCCGAGACCCTTGAGCCGACCGAAGTAGGTCATCACAGTGATGACCGACTCCTTCTTGTAAAGCCCTCGCTCTTCGGGCAGGTAGCCGAGGTTGGTTCCGAGCGCAGGCTCGAACCGCCGACCGTTCACGAGCAACTCTCCCGCAGTCGGCTGGTAGATGCCGAGGAGCGCGCGGATGGTAGTGGTCTTGCCGGAACCGTTCGCGCCGAGGAACCCGAACGTCTCGCCGCGCTCCACATCGAACGACAGGTCACGAAGAACGGTATGCCCGTCGAAGTCCATGCGGAAGCCGCGGATGCGGACGATGGGTTCGCTCCGGTCCTCGCTCACGGTGCTAGCCGCCCCAGACACGTTCAAAGATGACGCCATGGGAGTCTCGTCCTCCAATGTGCACACTCGGCCGTGTCGAACGTGTTTGTGCTTCAGCTGTGCGCCGATGCCTCTCACCTAGTCTAGCGCTTGGCGCATCTGCTGGATGCGCGGGTTAGACGCCGAGCGACTACCCTGGCTCATCCGGAATCTGGGCGTCGTGCCAGACACCCACTACCCAGATCACATCACCTTCGAGCCGGTAGAAGAAGCGGTACCGACCTACGAGAACCTCACGGAAGCCGAGCTGCGAGAACTCCAGAATGGTGCGGCCCGCGTCCGGAAAGTGGACCAAGTGCTTCAGCGTCTCGTTCGAGCGATCCCTGAATGCACGCGCCGCGGAAGGCCGTTCAACGCGGATGTAGTCCACAGCAGCCAGGAACTGGGCACGTGCCGGTGGTGTGAAGTCGATCCTACGGGTCACGCCTGCTCCAGCAGCGCATCGGCCTCAGCCATCACCACGTCGATGTCATAGCCGACCCCAGCCTGAATATCGGCTTCGCCCTGAGCGAGCAGTCGTAGGACCTCGAGTTCACGCTGCGTCCGCTCGTAGGCACCCGCGCTCAGCAGAACCGCCGAGGCGCGACCGTGCTGGGTGATGAAGACTGGATCGCCGGTGGCTGATGCCTCCTTCACGATCGAGGACGCATCCTGGCGAAGCTCGCTGATGGGAACGATCTTGGGCATTGCACTCATTTGCGGTACCTCCTTTGGTACCACATATACTACCACAGGAGATGCTTCATGTCGTGCGTCTAACGTACTTGTGCATCAGTTGTGCGCCGATGCCTTCCACCAAGTCTAGCGCTTGTCGCAACTGCTGGATGCGCGGGTTAGGCGTCACGACCGACGCAGAAAGTCGATCTCCACGGCTTCGAGGGAGGCGAGAGCCGCTTCCAGCTGGACCTCAACTGGTGGCCGATCCCAGCTGAGTCCACGCAGTCGTGGGATTCGCCGCGAACGCTCGACACCGTTGCGCTGCGCCCAGACCACAGGGTTCGCGCCAGTCTCCGCCGATGGGTAGAAGAGCTCAATAATTGGGTGAGCGCCACACTCCATCGCAATTGAGACGGTGTAGTTGCCCTTGTGGTAGTGCACAAAGACCTCGCGTCCGAGGTCGTCGAACACCGGAAGATCGAAACCGTGTGTGGTTACCAAGCGACCGAAGGCTCGTTGCGTGGCATCGAGGAACTCGGATGACCCGGCGAACGCCATGCATGCCCCCCCCTCTGCGTCCAAGGTGTTCCGCTTGCGCGGACGGAGCGTTTCCGCTCTGCCGGTTCTGGCTTTCAGGATCGTGCTTCCGCTCGAACGTGGGTCAAGACTCCTGCAAGTGCGTGGATGTCTCCCCTAACAGCCAGGTCAGCAGATTCCGACAGGCTTCATCCTCTGTCGCGAACTCCCGCTCAGCCCGGTGGTTGCCGCGTTCGAGGTAGTAGACAGCGAATCCAGCACCTGATTCGACGAGGCAGTAGGATTCCTCACGAGGCGGCTCGAGTACCGAGTAGGCGCGAGGGTCGATTCGAGCAGCCTCAAGCGCAACGACCAACTCTCGTCGATTCACTCCGCCCCCCCTCTCTTGGCCGTGGTACGCCTAACGTATTTGGGCATCAGCTGTGCGCCGATGTCTCTCACCTAGTCTAGCGCTTGGCGCATCTGCTGAATGCCCGGGTTAGGCAGGGCATGTCAGTCCGTCTGGGCCTGCTCCTGTGTATCGAGTTGCTGCCTAGTCCCGAGTGGCGGCCATGACGAGGGGTCCGTGTCTCTTGCCCACAGCCCATAGGCGCAGTACACCATCAGGCGCAGCGGACTCATCAGGACGCCCACGACTAACGCGGATCCATAGGTCACGGCCGTCCGCACTACTGGCGAGAGTTGAACCACGTAGTTAAGGTAGGTGCCGGGCGCCGCGAGCACAATGCCGAGTGCTGAGACCAGAAGCATCAAACCACTGACCCGAAGATATCCAGGCCGGAAGCGGCGGATGAAGTCGATGATGTAGGAAAGCTTGAGCCCCGCCGATGGGCTCAAGTAGATCGCGGCGCGCAGGACAGCTACGTTCATGATGAGCGACAGCACAAGGCCGCCGAGAGATACCGCGAGGGAGAACCACCACGGCGTTGCTGTGACGGGAGGCGTTGTCCCAGCGGTCGCCAATGCGGCTCTGAACACGGACGTGACGACATAGACGGAGAGAGGGACGACAAGCAGAAGGCTCCAGACGAACGTCACGACGAACCCATCGAGCGCGCGTCGTCCGATTTCGCCGCCGGAAAAGGGCGGTAGGCCAGAATCGTCGCCCCAGGCGACGCTGCGCATCAGCACCATGCCATAGCCGACCACAATGAACGGCCCTAGCAGGGGGATGACGCCCATAGCGGCGACAGCCAGTGCACGCCACCACCATGTCTTGTCCCCGAAGATGATCCGTGCTGATCGACGCGCATAGCCCAATCCGTCCATAGACCCCCCCAATCGCTCGCTCGAACCGCAGCGCTCTGCCTAACGTGTTTGCGGATAACCCGCGAGCGAAGCGAGTCGGGTTGATCCGCGGGTTAGCTAGACAACGATGCGCTCTCAGGCGGTCTGCTGGAGATTCCACCCCTCCGGGATATCCGCCATCGCATCGGACAGAACCGCGATCTCGGTCGCCGTTGAAGCGCCATTTGCAGAGTAGTGCAGCTCAAAGCTCCTTCGACGACGCTCGGCGTAGAGCCTCTCCACGTGCGGTGAATTGTCGTATGTCAGGAGCCACGTCGAATCCTTGAGTCCATTCAGGACACGGGCAAGACGCTCGTGGTCCGCGATATCAAAGGAGTTCATGTACAGAGACCCAGCCTTCTCGAAGTACGGCGGATCAGCATAGATGAAGACGCCTGATCCACTAGCGTATTCAGAGATAACGTCCGCACCGTCGCGGGCACTTACCGTGATGTCCGAGGCGTGCAGTGCGAGCAGTTCGACGCGCTCTGCCAGCTGTCGCCGGTTGAAGCGAGCGTCGATCTTGTAGTTCCCGGTCTGATCGTGGCCACCAATGGGCCCCCCGTTGAGAACCCCAGAACGATTTGTCCTGTTCAGATAGAAGGTTGCGAATCCAAGTGCCTCAACTTCGTCGGGCGTCGCGGCGGCGTAGATGTCCTTCTGCCTTCGCCACTCCGTCACGTCAAGTGGCACCGTGAGGATCTGCGAGATGAGACTATCTGGCGACGAGAGGAGGAGGCTCCAGAAAGCATAGATCGCCGGGTCCAAGTCGTTGATGACCACGCGGCTGACCTGACCGGTCACAAGGAGGCTCACCCCAGCACCCGCTCCGCCAGCGTAGGGCTCGACGTATGTGCAGCCGGCCAGGTCACTCGCCCTGATGAGGTGTCGCAGCCGAGAGTACAGAGCCCCCTTCCCCCCCGGATAGCGCAAGGGGGACACGTTCAGTCTCTTGTGAACGCCTTGACTCACGGCTTCACCACGTACTCGAGCAGCGAGACGACCGAGCGCCACATCTCGATGGCCTCATCCGGGGTTACGAACAACTTGTGGTTGTGATTCACGGCATCCAGCTTGTCCTTCGACACCTGGTAGTACACAAGCTTGTTCATGTTGGATACGACCTGCACGACCCACTTGTCGCCCTGGGCCTGGGCGTAGTCCGAGAGCCAGATCAGGCAATGGCTCAGGTAGACATAGCCCTGTTGACTGCGCGACTTCTTGATCTCGACAGACTGCGCCTCCGCGAACGACTTGATTCCCTTCTCCACCGCAGCCCGCATGAGCAGAAAGGCTGTGGCTGGCCGTTGTTGCACGTCGGTTGTGGACAGCTCTTCAAGGCATTGCTTGAAGCCTTCGCCATATGCCTCAGGAACAGAGATGCGGCTCACGCTCAGATATCGGTCCTTCTGTTTCCGGGGCGGCTTCCACGTGGTCGGTTTCGGCTCCGGACCGGCCTTCGGCTTCGGCTTCGGCTTCGGACCTGCGGTCTGATCGTCGCTCTTCTTGTCGCTGGCGGGGTTGAGTACAGCCGATAGATCGTGCACGAGTTGCGAGAATCGAGGGTTGTTCCTGACCTTGTTCAGTGTACGAGTGTTGAGGCTTCCCTCTGCGATGCCTTGCATGATCACAGCCGCAACCCCCGTGAACTCAGCAGCTGTGATCGACGTAGTGAAGCTACCATCGTCCCCAATCTGAAGACCGATCAAGTCCCTGAATTCCTTGGAGTCGTGGATACGCGCCAGGGTGGACAGCCCCTTCTTGAACTTCGGGGAGACCACAAAGTCCTGTAGCTCAGGACTCGGGTACTTCGTTGACTTGAAACGATTGACCATCTGCGCGCGAAAGACGAACTTCCTAACGTCGCTCGTTGGATAGCGTTCGACGAGTTCCTCGTACGTCCGACCGCTGTCAATCTGCGCCTGAAAGAACGCTGCCTGACGGGAGGGGGTCCAAGGGCGGCGCAAGTTGCCCGTGTGGATGGCTGCAATCAGTTGATCCGCGGCGTCCTGAGATGGCGCTACAAGGGCTTCAACCTGCGTGATCTTCGGATGACTGGGGAATCGCTTCAAGACTGCCGAGACGCGGTTGCTGTAGTCAGGGACGAGCATCGGGTTCTGTATTGCCTTCAGCGCGGCAATGCGGCGGTTCCCCTCCACGACGACGTACTCGCCCTCACGCTCCACGACGACCGGTACTTCATGAGTGAGGTAGCCGACGGAGCAGATGCCCTCGACGAGTCGAAGTGCATCCTCGTTGGCGAAGAGATCCTCCATGATATCGGCCTCGACCTTCGCGTCCGTCGATTCAAGACGGACATTTCGCGGGTCCAACCGAACGCCCGATCGGAGCTCGAAAGTGCTGCGCTTCCAGCCGCTGGTATCCACTAGCACCCCCCGTTCACGACTGCAGACCAATTCGAGTGCACAGCCAGAGTAGCATCCCGCTGAATCAAAGCGGCGCCCGGTCGGCGATGTCGGCTTGGGTTCTAGCTAACGTCCTTGGGCGTGAGCTGAAGCGCGCCACGCCCAATTCACCCGCCCGAGTCTACCGCACACCGGCGCGCTTTCTGCTCGACGCCCGGGTTAGGCACTCCAGAGCCCACACCGCGAGGTTGCGAGCACTGCCCCGCATGAACACCTCAGTCCCAAGGCACCACCCGCAGTCGAGCAGCAGCTTGCCTCAGCGCTGGCTTGCGCGGGAAGCAACGGCAATCAGCAACGTCGCCCCGCCAGCGATGAGAATCACCAAGCCCAAGACACCCACCACCCCGCCTGCCGATTGTGCCGACGAGAAGGAGTTCATCTGGGACGCATAGTCCGAATCGAATGCGCTCACGAACGGCGTCAGAGAGCCGTAGCTGCTATTGGATAGCCACTCAGACGCATACCAGCTGATTCCGAGGCCAAGCGCTCCCAACACCAGTCCCGCAGCGGTCAGCAGCCCACCAACCGTCGCGAGGTGGTTGCCCGCGTCCGCCCGTCGCACCGGCTGCGGTCCGGCGGGCCTATCCAACATATTGTGGTTGGTCGCCGCAACGGTTGGCTTGCTTGCAGCCAGGTACTCATACACCCAACTCCGAAGCTCCGCGCTCAGCCACGAGAGCTGATCGGCTCGATCGTATGCGATTACCTGGTCTATGCTGACCGGCGTTCCGCCCACTGAGAACGACTGTCCCGACTCGTCATAATCCAGCGTCCGCCCATCAACGTATCGGCCTATATGCACGTCTACTCCTGCTTGAACTCGATGGTTGCGATGACATCCTGGAGATCCGACGTGGACTTCACTCCCCACACCACGATGACCCAGGGAGAGTCACCGGACACCAGGTAGGTGAACGGCAAGTAGTAGAAGTCGTCATTCATCGGATCCCACGCGCCCGGAACCAGCAAGGCTGCACTCCGTCCATCCACAGCCGTCAGCTCGATGGCGTACTGGTTTGCCCCATAGGATCCCCAAGGGGCGAGGTCGCTTCCGGGCGACGGCTTATCCGAACCTTCGTCGGCAGAGTCCACGTGGTTGTCTGCCCACACCCGAATATCTTGGTCGTAGGCATACAGCCCGGCCTCAAGCCACTCAAGCCATTCCGGGTTGATTTGCTCCGGGCTAACACGCTGTTCCGGTTGGGCGGGCCACCCATCCGGAACAGAGAAGGTGTCAATCCCAACGTACGTGCCTCCGTCCAACACCGCCTGTGGCGGCGGCAAGGTATCTTGGTAGACATTGATCGCCCTATCGTCCGCCACAACCGTCCACTCCGGCGGACAAGCCAGGGATACCTCGTCCGTAGAGAAGGTCTGCCACTCGGGGTGCTCGCTCGCTGCGGTGGCCGAGGCCCCTCCGTCGTCACCGGCTTCAGGACCAGTCGAACGTGCGCTGGAGCAGCCAGCGAGTGTGATGATGGCCATCACCAGGGCTACTGCCGCGATCGTCAGGCGCGCCCAGATCGAATCCGGCTGCATGTGCATGTGGCCCCCATTCGCCTAGGTCATCATACGCATCATATCGGAGCCGCCTTGAGACCGACACCTCTCGTCCCCATGAGCTCGACGTCACCTGGTGACGTCGCAGGTACCCCGTGATGTGCCTAACGTATTTGGGCATCAGCTGCGCGCCGATGACCTACACCAAGTCTAGCGTTTGTCGCGTCTGCTGAATGCCCGGGTTAGATGAGCGGGGCACGAACCTTGCACCTCTCGCGGCGCGCCGTACGAAGTATGGCCGCCGCCACCCGCCCACATGAGCCCGGAGCCGCCCGAACCCTTCCGACCTGGGCACTTCCCGAGGAGCCCGAAGCGGTCTTACCTGCGTGAAGACTACCCGGATCCCCCGTGAACCTGTCTTCAGAACCTAGAACCCCGTCCATCTAACCCTCACATGACCAGTCCGCGTACCCCGTGTACGCAGTCTGCGTATCGCCCGCAGATCCCCCTCGGGCGTTCCCATCATATCCCACATCTCTTGCCACACAAGAAGAGCGGGCCCTTCTCGGACCCGCTCCTTATGCAGTCTGTGTAAGCCCTCCCCGGCGACCACCTACATCGGCGCGTACATCTTCCCGTAGGGTCGGTGGCTGAACGGCGCGAGCTTGGTGAACGGCACCGAAAGTACCTCGGCAAGGTCCATGCCCTGCGCTTCGCAGTAGTCGGCCAGGATCGGCTTGAGTGCGGCCATGTCGTCCTCGGTGGCCTCGGTAATGCCCACTTCCTTGCCGCACTGCCAGGACTCGACTTGGCCGCGCAGGTAGATGACGCCGCCGTGCATGCCGGCGCCCACGAACGAGCCCACCAGCGGCTGCTCGGCGAACTGCGTGTTCATGCCCAGGAGCACCAGGATGCCGCCGGCCATGTACTCGCCGAAGAAGTCGCGCGCGTTGCCGCCGCAGATCATGATCGGCACGAGGTTCTCGTACGCCTTCATGTGGATCCCCACGCGGTAGCCCACGTCGCCCTTCACGTAGACGGCGCCGCCGCGCATGCCGTAGCCAAGAACGTCGCCCGCGTCGCCGTGCACGATGACCTTTCCCGCGTTCATCGTGTTGCCCACGCCGTCCTGCGCGGCCCCGAAGACCTCGATCGTGGGGCCGTCCATGAACATCGCCATGTCGTTGCCCGCGGTGCCGTGGACCTCGATGGTCACGCCCTTGGCCTTCACGCCGGTGCCGATATAGCGCTGGCCGTTCACGTTCGTGAGCACGACTCGCGTCGCGCCCTCGGCGATCGCACCGCGGATCGCCTCGTTGAGCTGACGGTAGTAGATACCGGTCGCATCGATGGTGACCGTGTCACCGTCGCGCACAACCGTCGGCGCGACTTTGAGGTAGCCTTCCGTGACTCCTGGAGCCATCTGTCGTGGCATCGTGCCTCCCCTACATCCCCGCCGGCTTGACGCCGAGGACCTTGTTCATCTGCTCGTCCAGGCCGATGGAGCGCAGCCGCTCGCGCGAACCGCGCAGCGACTCCACAGCGTTCACGCCAAGCGCACCGAGGATCTCCTGGAGCTCATGGCTCCACGCGTGCACCAGGTTCGTG
>CAZGNF010000054.1:0-8058 GCA_964527045.1 uncultured Coriobacteriaceae bacterium
TATGTCGTCAATCGCTCACTGGTCACGCGAGCCCCGTCGATATCGACCGACTCCCCCTCACGCAGCACCACGGCGGCCTGCGGCGTGTTCGCGGAATCCCACGTGATCTCGATTGCCGGATCGGCGGTCTCGGCCGCGCTGACGATCACCCGCTTCTGAGCCCCCTGTGCCCCGAGGGAGATCTCGACCGGCCGGGCGCCACCGGGTGCGCTCTCCTCGGCGTCAAGAAAGACCTCGTGCGATTCGCTCGTTCCGTCTCGCGTCACACTCAGGACCGCGGCGCGGTCGTAGCCGCTCATATGAATCAGCAGTCCACGAACGCGCAGCGGCGCATTGGAGCGCACGTACTGACCTTTCAAGAGACGGTCGCCGTCGCGGACCTCGACGTATGGCGTCGGGCCGAACGAGACGCCGCGCACCGTGAGATCGCGCTCCATACGGGTGACCGTGAGCGTGAGCCCCGTGAGGTCGCCATGAAACGGACCTACGTCAAGGACGCCGTAGGATGCAGGGGCATCCACCTTGGACGCGCCTGCGACGATTCCGATGAGGCCCTCGGCGCGCGTCAGTTGACCGACGGAGATTACGACGAAGAGCGCCGCCAGCGACCAGTGGAAGAGCGGACTGCCGAGCAGCCCCATCGTGCTGGAACGCCCAGAGATGACTGACCCCTCGCACGTGACTTTGAGCCTGAGCGACCGCAGCGCTCCGGCGACCCGATCGGATGCTTCTTTGAGCGAGGTCGATTCCGGGATCACGAATGCATCGGCCTGCCGAGTCCGCAGTCGCTCGAGCGCTCGATCGGAGACAGCGCCGGCAAGAGCACGCTGTCGAAGCGCCCACCGAGAGCGCTCAAGAGCACACGCCGCAGTCGCGAGGGCAAGCCACGCAGCGAGCACGATGAACACCGGATGCCTGAACGCTGCGTGAAGGCCGAGCGTCTCAACGACCGGAGCAAGCACGGGATGCGCTGACGTCCAGGCAGCGACCTTCTCGGTATCAGGCGCCCCCTGCGGAATCGCGCTTGCGATAGCGGCATAGACCACGAACACGATCAGCAGCCATACCGCGGCGCGGCGTGAGGAGAGCAGTCTGAGTGGATTCTTCAAGCGAGCGAGACTCATTTCACGTCTCCCCGTGCCGACGCCTCGACCAGGGCGACGACCCAACCGCGTTCCACGCGGACGAGCGTGTACGTCGTTTCATAGCTCGCGCTCAGTTCAGGACCGCTGTAGGCCCCGGTCTCCGGGACGAAGTAGCGGTACGTCCAGTCCTCGCTCGCCGTCAACACGGCTTGCGTCGCCTCTTGCGAGAGTGTGCCCACGGTGAATGTCATAAGACGCTGTTCGATGGCACGCTGCTGCTGCGCATTGAATTGGATGTACGAGTCGATCCTCACGCCTTCTTCCGGCGTCATGGTTCGGGATGCCACCTCGGAGTCGCCCGTGGCGTACGCCCGACTCACCGCATTCAGGTACGAGAGCACCGCGTCCTCAGGCGTCGACAGGTTCGGGCTGGAAGACTCGGGCGCCGCCGGGGTCTCGGGAACCGCGGGATCCACTCGCGAGGAACAGCCAGCCACCACGGACAGCACCACGATGAGCGCAGCCAACGCCAACCTGGCATGCAAGCGCTTCACTCGAATCTCCTGCCTACCCGTGCCCACGACCGAACGCCACGGCAATCGTAACCCTCGCACTCAGGAAACGGTCGGTCCAGGGCGTCTAGAGCGCCGAGCGAACGTGGCACTTCGCGCAGTATGTGGGCTCGTGGCACTGGAAGCACGGCTCCGCACCGCTCTTCTTGACAGCATCGAAGTGCTGCGGAATCCACGGCTTGGTCGGGTCGCCATCTTTATGGTGGCATGCGTTACAGAATTCGGTGCCGTCCTTCGATCCGCCGCGTGCGTGGCACTGCGCGCAGACCTTCGGGGTCGCTTTGCCCTCTTTGCCGTGGTTCTCGGCAAACGTCGCAGGGTGGGGCATCTCCACGCCGTGGCAATCGAAACAGAACTTCTCGACGTCGTGACAGGTGCTGCAGTAGTTGACCGCCTCCACCGAGACGAGCGCGAGTACCTCACCCTCAGCACCCTCGCCCTCGCCATGAACGGCGAGCGCCGCCGACGTCTCCTTGGCGGCCTCTGCTGCAAGCTCAGCATGGCCCTTGGGGAAGAAGGTCTTCTCGTTGTGGCTCGGCGGCTTGAGTTCGAAGTCGGCAGGATGGCATACCGAGCAGGTGCCCGGAGCCTTGATGCCGCCCTCGGGGACCTCGCTCGTCAGGGTGTGGCAACGGAAGCATGCCGTCATGGACATGTAGTTCGCATGCTTGACGCTCTTCTCGCCACTCGGGTCCTCAAGTACCGGCTCCCAATCACCGCTCTCATTGTGAGCGACGCGGTTGTGGCACGCCGTGCACTGGATCTCGTTCTCCTCGTGCACCTTGTGGTCGATGATGATGCCCAGACCCGGGGTGATGACCCGATTCTCCGAGTGGCACTGCGTGCACTGCACGGAGCCCATCTCTTCCTTGTTCAGAGAGAGCGAGCTCTCAGGGTTCAGCGGGAGCTCGTAGTTGTTCGTGACCGTGAGGACAAGCTCGCCGAGCGCCTTGGCCTTCTTGAGCGTGAAGGTGATGGGATCCGCGTTCACGGGCTCGTGGCATGACATGCATGAGACCATGCTGTGCGATGAGCGGTCGTACGCCGCAATCGAGTCGTCCTGCACCTTGTGGCACACCTCGGCGCAGAACCAGTACGTCGATGTCGCAGAGAACGCTACGACGATGAAGGCTGCGAGCACCAGAAGACCAACGCCCGTCCAGATCACATAGCGCGGGCGACGAACGGGGTCCTTGAATCCGGCGAAGGAAAGCTTGGCCATTAGTCTCGCAACTCCTTGTTGGGTGACGTACGGGCCGTGCGGCGCATCAGAAATCGATACCGACCCTTGGATAACCTTCTTTGCGGTGGCACTGCAAGCACTGCCCATCATACGGCGACGAGTAGTTCTGGAGCATGTAGTTCTGGTCGGTGCCATGTGGATTGTGGCACGTGGTGGTGCAGGTCAACGGCTTCTGCGCCACGACGTCGAGGTGATACTGGCGCATCGGGTGATTGTTGCCCTGCTCCTCATCATAGTACTTGGGATTGTGGCACTTCAGGCACAGCTCCGGATTGCGCTGGATCAGGAGCGGGCCGTAGTTCGACCCGTGCGGAGTGTGACAGCGAATGCAGGTGAGTTCCCTGTGCGCCGACGCATCGTATGATGCCTGGATCTGCACCCGATGACATTGATAGCACATCGCGTTGCCCGTGGCCGTCAGCAGTCCCGGGTAGTCGGCAGCGTGCGGGTTGTGACAATCGCCGCAGTTGAGCTGAACGGTACCCACCGGATGATGGCTCACCTTAAGGAAGTCCTGGCTGATATCCGGATGGCAGTCGTAGCACAGACCCGGCTGAGCACTGCGCAGCAATGGGAGGTAGTTCGAACCATGCGGCTCGTGGCAGCCGGTGCAGTTGTCGAACTGGAATGGATTGTGTTGGACCGCCTTCAGGCTCAGCGGTGCCACGCTGGGGTGACATGTGAAGCAGAGGTCTGTTTGGTTATCGACGAGAATGCCTCTGTACTCCGAGGCGTGTGGATTGTGGCAGTTGGTGCAGAAGCGACCCTCGACCGGCGGGTGCACCTGGGCGCGCGCCAGCTCCGGGCCGATGGGATGGCACGTGACGCACAGGTCCCGCTCGTCTTGCTTGAGCAGTACGCGGAAGTCAGAAGCATGCGGATCGTGGCAGTTGGTGCAGCGACCGGTCTCGAACGGCACATGGGTGTACGCCATGTTCTTCATGGCCCCGAGACTGCCATGGCATACCCAGCACAACTCGTTGCCCGGAAGGACAAGCTCGGATGTCTCGCCTTTGACCTGGCTCTCGGTGACCTTCGTGCTGCCACCCTCGGTGCCGGTCGTCTTCTCCCCCGAGTAGAACAAGTCGAGAACCAGCTTGAGCGGCAACCACTCTACGAGCGTTTTTGTCCGCTCCCACGTCTGCTTGGCACCGGTGATGATGGACTTCTGCTCGATCTTGCCATGCGGCGTGTGACACGCGGTGCAGCTTTCAAGCACGAACGGGTTGTGAACGGATGACTTGGACATCGCGGGAATCAGCTCGGTGTGGCACTGCAGGCACTCGATATTCCGCGTGATGCTCTTGATCTGGTCAGGGGAACGGCTGACGAGCGTCTCAACGACCGTGGTTATCGTGCACAGAAGAAGCAGGAGGAGGAGAACGGCGGCGAACAGCAAACGACCTCGGCGGTTCGATGAACCGTCGAGCGTCTGCTCGCCCATATCTTCCGGCAAGATATCCGACATACCGGACCCGCTCAAGAGCCCTCCTTTGGTGGAGACAACGAGCCCTGCCATCCCCTGCGGCATTCTTCGTCGCCCAACCGTGAGTCTATCATGGCGTCGTGGGCTGTTGAACCATATTAACGATTATTGATGGACTCGGAATCCCGCACTTGAGACTACGGCCCGACAAGGCGTACTACCTGCAGCCGGCCGTTCTCCTTATCAGCAACAGCGAGGAATCCACGCAGCACCTCCGCATCGTTCGCGAAGTTGAGCTGACCTGGCTCAACGCCGCGCTCACCGTAGCGTGCCACAAGCTTCCCCTCCGCCGAGATTCGGACGAGTGAGAACCCAAAGGCGTCCGTTACAAGGACCGACCCATCATCGAGCACGGTCAGCCCTCGCGGTAGTTCTATGTCTCGCTCTGTCTTGTCGTCGATGCCCTTCGGCGGCGTGCCGAAGTTCCATTTCGGCGTGCCCTCGGGAGTAAACGCCGTCACCCGAGCATGGTTCGAGTCCGAGACGTACACGGTGCCGTCCTTGCCAACAGCTACCCCGTTGGGATGATCGAGGTCGCCAGCTTCGATGCCCGGCTTCCCGAACTGCCGAACAAACGCCCCGTCTGTGTCGAACACGACGACCTGGTAGGCGTCAGTGGTGTATACGAGACCGTCGTGCACCGCCACGTCCGTGACCGCGATGCCGGTGCCGTCCTGGCCCGAGGATCCCTTGCCCACCGACTTCGTGGGGTCGGGGAATCGGCGCAATGGCTTCCCGTCGGCATCGAACACCTCGACGGAGTCATTGCGGAAGCTCGCCACATACACGTTGCCGTCATCATCGGTGTCGATTCCAACGGGATAGTTGAGACTCCCGGGCTGATATGTGTTCTTCGCGCCCGGCAGCGGCTTCGCGACGCCGAATGACCCGAATTCGAAGAGGAACCTACCGGATGAGTCAAACGCACACACCCGGTTGTTCTCGGTATCTGTCACATAGACACGACCGCCGTTGCCGACAGCCACGCCCATCGGTCGGTTGAAGAACGGATTGTCGCCCTTACCGGGACCGTCGACGGACCATATCGGCTGAATGCCGGCCTGCTCCTGTCGATCGGTGAGCTGCGCCGGGCGTCCGAGGAAGAACAGGAGGTAGGCGATCAAACCCACCAGGAGCAGGATCAGCACGAATGCCAACACCATGAACCACTGGCGTGGTGTGATTCGGATGCCACGCTTGAGCGGCGCGAAGATGCGGGCCATCGCTACTGCTCCACGCCGAGGCGCCGCAACGCGTCCCGGGCCTCGACAAGGTCAAACGAGGCGGCGGCCTTGTAGCGCTCGATCGCCTTCTCGGTGTTGCCGAGCTGCTCGTTCGCGAAGCCGGAGATGTACTGCAGGTCCGCGAGGTCGGCACGCGTCTCAAGCACCGGATCGACCGCCACAAGTGCCGACTTGTAGTGCTTCTGAGCTAGGTACAACTCACCGAGCGCCTTCGCAGCGAGGGCATGATCGGGCGCGATCTTGAGCGTGTCCCAGTACGCCGTCTCGGCCTTCTTGGCATCTCCGAGCTCCATCAACACCGCGCCTTTGTTGTAGAGCGCAGCCAGATTCTGAGGATCGCGAGTCAGCACCTGTTCGTACTCATCCAGCGCCTTCTGGTACTGCCCGTCTTGCTGGTAGGCGTACGCGAGGCTGAGGAGACTCTCCACATCTTCGGGTTCGGCTTTCACTTTGGCCTCCCACTCGGAGACGGCGTAGCCGGACCTCGTGACCGTCGTGTCCTTCACCAGAGCGCCTCGCAGGACGAAGCCGCCAAGCGCCGTCACGGCAAGCAGGAGCACCAGGACCAGGAGCGCAAGCCAACCGGGAACCAAGTCCTCTTCGCGGAGAATCTCGCCCGACTGCTCTATGGCGATCTCCTGCACATTAGCCTGTGTGGCTTGGGAGTCCTCGGCCGGAACGACCGCTTGGTTCGCTTCACTGGTTCGTCTTGTCATAGCTCGTTCATGCCACCTTGCGCTAGATGGAAGGAGAGTATCTGCAAGTCTGTGGACAGGCACACCTGGCGCACAGCCACATCATCAGGAACGTTCAGGAGAACCGGGGCGAGGTTCAGTATAGCCTTGACACCGCCTGCGACAACCTTATCTGCCGCTGACTGCGTGGCCGCAGCCGGCGTGGCGATGATGACGATTTCGACGCCCTGCTCTCGCAGCACGGTCTCGACCTCGGCCATGCTTCGTACGGTGAGCCCGCCGGCCGATGTTCCGACCTTCGCCGGGTCGTTGTCGAACACGGCGACGATCTCGAACCCACGCTCGCCAAAGCCGCTGTAGCCGAGCAGCGCGCCGCCTAACTTGCCAAAGCCTACGATCGCAGCCCGGCGGCGCTCGGAGATGCCAAGCACACGCGAGATGTGTCCGATCAACTCTCCAACGTCGTAGCCGATGCCACGTGTCCCCAACTCACCGAGATATGAGAAGTCCTTGCGCACCTGGGCTGCATTCGTGCCGCACATCTCGGCGATAGAACCCGAGTTCACCAGCGGCATCTGGCGCGCCTGCGCCTGAAGCAGGCATCGCAGGTACGCCGGCAGGCGCTGGATGGTGGTTCCCGGTATCTGGTTCTGTCGGTCCATGGGTCGCCGTCCTTACCTACTGCGCCGTGCCGGTCGCGGTACCGGTCGAGGTCATACTCGCTTCAACTGCGGAGAGCGACTCCGCGAGGTCTGATCGACCGGGCTGGATCGAAAGCGCTCGTTCATAGGCCGCCTTCGCGTCCGCAAGCTTGCCCGACAAACGATACGCATCACCGAGCGCCGCCCACGCCTCGAGATAGTTTGAATCCATCTCGGTCGCGGCGAGCGCCGCCGCGACGGCGTCGTCGTATTGCCCAAGGTTCGTGTAGCCAAACGCCAATTGCACGCGGATGGCGGGGCCGAATGGCTCGACCTCGATACCCTTCTTGGCGATCGCGATCGAATCCTCCACGTACTTGATGTCGATGTAGTAGCCACCCTGGTTGTACAGATTCGCCAGGAAGACGTAGTTGTCATACTCGGTCGGGACGAATTCGATGGCCTTGGTGAGCGCCTCGTCGGCGGCGTCGAAGTACGTGAGCGCCTCCTGACGCTTAGCCGCATCGGAGAGCGCGCCCTGGCTGACGGAGGTGATGAACATATCCTGCCATGCCAGGCCCAACTCGGAGCGATACATGTCGTTGTACGGGTTGTAGGTGATCGCCTTCTCGATATCAGCAACCCGTTGCAGTCCCGAGTCGAGCACGCGTGCCTTCAGATAGAAGTTGTCGGCAACGATGTAGCGAACGTTCGCGAAGGACAGGATCGCGCAGAGCGTGACTACCACGACTGCCGCGTACAGACCCCACGACGGCGCTTTGACCTCTTTCACCGAAGCGCCAGGCGACAGCAGGACGCCGATCGCCAGCCACAGAAAGACCGTCGAGCCGGTAACCGAGAGGCCGAAGAACAGGTGCATCAGATACCCGGCAGCGGCGGCCCAGAACGAGGCGAGTACCAGGCGTTCGATGCCCTTGCCGCGCGCGAATGCATACGGAGCCGCGAGCGCAAGTCCCCAGATGAACAGACCGTACAGCATCAGCAGCCCCGGGATGCCAAGAGCGGTCGCAAGTTGCAGGGGGTAGTTGTGCACGTTGTCTGCGACTGACAGGTAGCCCGCAGTCTGTGTAT
>CAZGNF010000054.1:8068-9921 GCA_964527045.1 uncultured Coriobacteriaceae bacterium
ATGGCACCCCATGCGGCCTCCCAGATCTGGAAGCGTGTGAGCGCACTGCCAGCCTTCAGGTCGAAGATGGACGTCAAGCGCGCCAGCACGTTGGTGACTTCCGAGGGCGAGGTGAGGCTCTTGATGGTCACGACGCCGAAGATCGCGGCGATGACCCCGCTGAAGCTCCAGTCGACCACGGTCATCTTGGACTTGGCCCACACTGCCGCGAACGCGAGCACGGCCAGCGCGAGCGCGCCTCCGATCCACGCACCGCGAACAAACGCGACCAGCCAGCAGAACGCGATGAGCAAGAACCCGACCCAGTACGTCACTCGCGCCCATACCTTCTCCTCGGACAGCGCGAGTCCGAGCGAGATAGCGAGCGGGAAGATCAGATACCCGCCGAGAAGGTCCGGGTTGCCGAATGTCGAGAATGCGCGGTTGGTCTCGAAGGGCAGCGAGCCCCAGTTGGCGGGATCCGCGCCGAGGAACTGCAGCACGCCGTAGAACGCAACCAGAACGCCGCCGATGACGAGCGAGCGGGCCAGCGAACGGATCCTCGATGGCCTGTCCACGACCTGAAGCGCCAGGAAGAAGACAACCATGTAGTTCACGAATGAGATGAGGCCTTCGAAACGGCGGTACTTGCCGAAGATCGCGGTCGGCGGGTGGATCGAAAGCACCGAGGTAAGGACGAGCCAGCCGAGGAACACCAGCACGAGCCACTCGACCTTGGTGAATCGGACACGACCGCCATTGAGGAGGAGCCCCCAGAGCCACGCACCCATCGCGACGAGCATGATCGCCCGCTGCAAGAAGATCTTCACGATGTCGAACTGGTCGTATGTGAGCGGCAGTCCCTGTCCGCCCCAGATGCTCGTGTTCGACATCGCGATCGGCACGAGGATGACCAGCAGGTGTAGGCACACCCATACGATCAGATCGGTCACGCTCATGGGCGCTCTGGCCGCTACCGCCTGCTTGGGGACAGGCTGCGGGGTCTTCTTCTTCTTGGCCACGCGTCCTCCTATCGGGATCCCCGACCGGTCAGCACGACCCTGACCGTTTCGACGAGGATTTGTATGTCCATGAGCAGATTCTGATGATACAGGTAGATGAGGTCGTATTTCAGCTTACGTTCCGGAGTCGTGGCATACGTCCCGCTCACCTGCGCGAGACCCGAGACGCCCGGCTTCACGCGAAAGCGCTCACGGTACCCGGGAATACTCGCGAGATGCTGGTCGACGAAGAACTGCCGCTCCGGTCGAGGCCCGACGAAGCTCATGTCGCCGCGCACGATGTTGATGAGCTGCGGGATCTCATCGAGCCGGTACCGGCGCAGGAACCCGCCCAGACGCGTGATGCGCGCATCGTCGTGCTCGGCGAGGACGGGACCGGAGAGCGCCTCGGCGTCACGCACCATGGTGCGGAACTTGATGACGTTGAACTCACGAAGGCCCTTCCCCACGCGGGCCTGGGTGAAGAAGACAGGCCAACCCATCGTGAGCAGGACCGCGAGCGCAACGAGCGCGAACACCGGGGTGAGCACGATGAGCGCGGCGATCGCGAACGTCAGGTCCATCGCGCGCTTGAAAGCCACGAACCAGCCAGGGATGGCGGTATGCGTGAGCTGCATAAGCGGGATGTCGCTCACGGTGCTGTCAACGGTCCCGATGAAGATCTCGTAGAGGTCGGGAATCACCTCGACCCGAACTTCGGCCTCATCCGAAAGTGCGAGATCCTCGACGACCTCGCGAAGTGCGACCGGCGAGGCGATGATGACACGATCGACGTGCTCGGTGGCGACGATGCGCGCCGCATCGGCCACGCCGCCGAGAATCGTTTCGAACGCTTGCTGTTGAAACTTGTCG
>CAZGNF010000054.1:9931-11468 GCA_964527045.1 uncultured Coriobacteriaceae bacterium
ACGCCGCCGAGAACGGGGTGCTTCTCGGCGATGCTCGCAGGCAGATCGCGGTCGCCTTCGCGATGCAGGAACCCGACGACGCGATAGCCCCAGTCGGAGCGGCGCGAGAACTCGGCAGCCAGCTCCACCGCAAGATCCCCGGTGCCAACGATGAGCACGTGTTGGTTCGGCCAGCGGATCGGCGTGATGCGCAAGATAGCCTGTCGCCAGCCGATGAGCGTGACGAGCTGCAGCGCCCAGGCAATGACGATGACGGCGCGGCTGAACGAGAAGAAGCGCGGGCCAAGGAAGAACGCAGCGGCCGACGTGAGCACGATGCCGAGGGTCGCCGCGCTGAACACGGCGCGAGAGAGAGCCCACGTGCCCTCTGTCCGCTCGGGCTCATAGAGACCGTAGATGTACCCCATCATCAGGTAGAACAGGGTGATGAGCGGCCACAGGCCCGCATATGCGTTGTAGTTGAACTCGGGGAGCTGACCCCTGAACCACAGGAAGAACGCTCCGACGAAGCACGCGTTGACGAACAGCGCGTCAAGCACGATCGAGAGCGTGATGAACCGAGCACGCGACATCAGGCCACTCCCCTTGCCTCGGCGTACACGGCGAGCGTGTCATCTACCATCCTACCGATGTTGAACTCGGCACGCGCACGCTGCAGTGCCTGCGCGCCGAGACGCTCGCGCAGCGACACATCCTCAACGAGCGTCTTAAGCGCACCCGCGAGCGCCAGCGCGTCGCCGGGCGGCACGGTGAGCCCGGTGACGCCGTCGGCGTTCACGTACGGTACCCCCGTGGTGAGCGTCGTGGAGACGACCGGCGTGCCCGAGGCGTGCGCCTCAAGCTGCACCAGGCCGAACGCCTCGGAGCGGGCGATGCTCGGTAGGCAGAAGACGTCGGCGGCGTGGTAGTAGGCGATAAGCTCCTCGATGGGGCTTGGCGGAACGATGGTGAGCCGGTCGATGATGCCGAGCTCGATGGCGAGCGCGACCAGACCGGCCTCAAGTGGGCCCGAGCCCATCATCACGAGATCGGCGTCCACGTCGGCCATCGCACGGACGAGCACCTCGGCGCCTTTGTAGTACACGAGACGCCCGACGAACAGCACGATCGGGCGTTGATGCGCCGAGCGGATCTGAGCCGCACGAGCCTCGACCTCCGGCGTGGATGCGAATGCCTCGACGTCGATACCGAAGGGGACAACGCGGCACTTCGCGGCCCGCGGCGCCAGGAACTCGCTATGCACGACCATGTCGGGACTCGTGGCGATGATGAGGTCGACGCGGTCGAGCGCGCGGTGCAGGAACGGTGCATAGCCCTTGAGCATGAGGCGCTGGCGCACGATGTCGCTGTGGTAGGTGAGCACGGTGGGAATGCCGGGTTTGGCCCGCAGCCATTCGAGCTCGCCCCACGGGTACGGCGAGTGCAGGTGCAGGACATCGGCAGGCTCGGGACGGGTCGCCTCGGCACGCAAGGCGCGCGCCATGCCGAACGCGACAGGTGCCGAGGAGATCGCAAAGGTGCGGCCGAGACGCGTGAC
>CAZGNF010000054.1:11478-12076 GCA_964527045.1 uncultured Coriobacteriaceae bacterium
GTCGGAGCCCTCGTTCGCGACGATCGCGCGAACGCCGTGGCCGCGCGCGACAAGCGCGTTCGCGAGGTCGCGAACGTGATACTCGATACCGCCAAGATGCGGAGGATAGTACTTGTTGACCATGGTCACACGCATGCGAGCGGCCGCCTCCGGGGTCACGTGATCAGACGCCCGTCGCCAGCGTCTTGCCTTCAGCAAGCAAATCATCGACCACACCGGCCGACGACGCCTCGGCGTAGATGCGCACGAGCGGCTCGGTGCCTGAGGTGCGCATGAGGAGCCACGCGTCGTCCGGGAGTAGGAACTTGATGCCGTCAGTGCGGATGACCTCGCGGACGTCGAGGCCGGCGAGCGTTGCAGGTGCGAGCGTCGGGATGCTCGCGACGAATGCAGCCACTGTGGGAGCGTCGAGCCTGAGGTCGATACGGCCGTACTCCATGGGGCCGGTGATGGCGATAAGGTCGTCGACGAGCTCTGCAAGCCCCTGTCCGCGCTGCCCCATCATCTCGGCAAGCAGAAGCGCCATAAGCAGACCGTCGCGCTCGCGAACGTGCGCCGGGATGCCGATGCCGCCCGACTCCTCCCCGCCGAGCAGCAC
>CAZGNF010000055.1:0-8025 GCA_964527045.1 uncultured Coriobacteriaceae bacterium
CCGCTCCGCTCGCCATGAGCACGCACATGTCATTGGTGGAGGTGTCCGAGTCGACCGTGATCCGGTTGAACGTCCTGGCCACCGCGGTGCGGAGCGCAGCGTCGCAGCTGGCCGACGAGAGCGGCGCATCGGTGGTGACGAACGCCAGCATCGTCGCCATGTTCGGCTGTATCATGCCGCTGCCTTTGGCCATCCCGCCGACGGTGTAAGTGATGCCATCAAGCTCGAACGCCACGCCCGTGGTCTTCACGAACGTATCGGTCGTCATGATCGCCTCGGCGGCGGATTCTCCGGCAACCAGGTCGAGCGCTTCAGCGGCCTCTTCGATCCCCGGCAGGATCAAGTCCATCGGCATGGGAACGCCGATGACGCCGGTGGAGGCCACGAGCACGTCACGAACATCGCACCCGAGCGCTGTGGCGGTGCTGGCGGCCATGGCACGTGCGTCGTTCATGCCCGCGTCACCCGTGCACGCGTTCGCATTGCCGGCATTCACTACCACCGCGCGCAGGAGACCGTCCGCCACGTGATCACGCGAGACAACGACCGGCGGCGCGGCCATGCTGCTCGTCGTGAAGACCGCAGCGGCCGGACACGTGGCGCTGGCCACCACAAGCGCGACGTCCTTGCGGCCTGACTTCTTCATGCCAGCGCACACTCCTGCGGCCATGAAGCCGAAGGGTGCGGTGACGCCGCCTTCGACGAATGCGAGATCGAGATCAGTCACGTTAGGTTCGCTCCCAGCTCAGATTATCGGCACAGGCAGGTCGAGACCGGTCGTCTCGGGGAGACCGAGGACGATGTTCGCGCACTGCACTGCCTGTCCGGAGGTACCCTTCACAAGATTGTCGATAGCACAGGTCACGATGAGCGTGCCCGATGCCTCATCGAGCGCAAGACCGATGTGCGCCCGGTTGCTGCCCCGCACCTCAGCCGTCGCAGGCATGCGACCCGGTGCATGGACGGTCACGAACTGCTCGCCTGCATACCGGGCGGTGTAAAGCGCATGGATCTCGCCCGAATCGGTGCCAGGCTCGACCTCGAGGTAGACGGTCGACAGTAGGCCACGGGTCATCGGAACAAGATGCGGCGTGAACGCAACCATAGGATTCGTCAGACCAAGGTCCGCGAGTCCCTGTGCTATCTCGGGAGTATGACGATGCGATGCCACCTTGTAGGCGGTGACTGACTCGTTGACCGCCACGTAGTGCGTCCCCGGCACTGCGGAACGACCCGCACCCGAGACACCGGACTTCGCATCGACGATCACCCGACTCGACGTCACGACACCGGCCTCCACGGCTGGCGCGGCCGCGAGCAGCGTCGCTGTGGGATAGCAGCCGGGGCACGCGACGAGACGGGCACCTGGAAGAGCGCCGCGCCACAGCTCAGGCAGACCGTAGACGGCATCCGAGAGCAACCCCGGCGACGTATGCTCAACGCCGTACCACGCCGCATAGACACCAGCATCGCGCAGCCGGAAATCGGCCGATGCGTCGATGACCGTCACTCCCGCGTCTAGGAGGATCGGCGCAAGCTCGAGCGCGGCGGTATGTGGCACCGCCAGGAATGCGATGTCGACGCTTGCCGCGATCGATTCCGGATCCGGCTCAGCATACACACGCGTGCATCCAGCGAGCGCCGGATACACGTCTGCGACCGTCTTCCCCGCATCCGCAGCTGACGTGACGGTGACCAGGTCGAGGTCAGGATGACCGAGCACGAGCCGCGTGAGCTCGGCCCCGGCGTAGCCAGCAGCGCCTATGATGGCGACCCTCTTCACGTGATGACCTCCGCACAGCGCCGAATGGTCGGACGATTGTACGGCTGAAACGCATATTGGTCAACACTTATGCATGTTTATCGCAAACTGCGAACGCCCGAATCCATAATGATTACCCATTCATGGGGCACACATACACAATTGTGGTTATGCACGCACCTCTGCACGCACTGCATTGCATACCTTCTTCACAAGCCGCTCATGCGCAGGACGAACCTCTTCGTCCGTCAACGTACGGTCAGCGGCACGGTACGTGAGCGAGAATGCGAGGCTCTTCTTCCCTTCCGGCAGACGTCGGCTCACTGCACCGATCGGGTCCCGGTAGACGTCGAACAGCCGTACCGATTCGAGCAGTGGTTTGCCCGCCGAGCGGATCGCATCGAGCACACGGTCCGCGGCTACGTCGTCGTCGACCACAAGGGCGAGATCGAGCGTGGCGGCAGGCAAGCGCGGAATCTCCGCATAGCGCACCTGCGAGGTGACCGCCTTGATGAGCATCTTCACGTTCAGCTCGAACATCGTTACAGGTCCGTTGACCTCGAACGCTTCGAGCACGGCCGGCGATACCTCGCCGACCCACCCCGCCACATCACCGCCGATGACCACTTCAGCCGCACGACCAGGCTGTAGCCACGGCACGTCGACGGCGCGGACCCGCCATTTGGGCACGTCCATCTCCTCTAGCAGCACCTCGATCACGCCCTTGCCGTCGAAGAAGTCGAGCATCCGAGGCGGCTCGTTCCATCCAGCCGGACCCCATGAGCCGGCAAGCGCGCCGGCCACCATCGCGCGCTCTTTGGGAGACTTGCGCCCGGGTGCGGTCCAGAACACGGTGCCAAGTTCGTAGAGATGCACGTCCGACACGCCGCGGCGCTGGTTGTACGAAACCGTTCTCAGCAGATCGGCCACGAGCGTCCAGCGCATCTGAGCCTGCTCGCCGGACATGGGATTGAGCAGGTCGACAGGGAGTTCGTCCGGACCGAGCGACCAGCGAAGCCGTCCCATGTCCTCGGGGTCCGCGAACGCCAGGCCGAGGTGCTCGTTCAGGCCCGCAGCACGCAGTGCCACGCCGAGGCGGTCCCGGCGAACCTGCGTCTCCGTCAGCGCACCCACGCGCTCGCGACCACCGGGTAGCGTGGACGGCACGCGCTCCATGCCCCAGACGCGAACAACCTCCTCGTAGAGGTCGACCTCGCGCTCAAGGTCGGGACGGAAGGTCGGGACGGTCACGGCGAGGTCATCTCCGCTCGGCTCGGCGTAGATGCCGAGACCTGCCAGGATCTCCACGACCTCCCGTGACGGCAGTGTCGTGCCGAGAAACGCGTTCATGCGCGCGACGCGCAGCGTGATGCGCCGTGGGGTGGCCTTCACTGGATACTCGTCGACGATTGTCGTCGCGACGGTGCCACCCGCGATCTCGGCCAACAACGCGGCAGCACGATCAGCCGCCCGGACCGCGATGTCCGGGTCCACACCGCGCTCGAAGCGCATCGACGCCTCCGAGATGAGCCCGAGGCGACGGCTGGTCCGGCTGACGGATGCGCGATCGAACGACGCTGCTTCGAGCAGGATGTCCACGGTCGCGTCGGAGACCTCGGTCGACTCCCCGCCCATCACGCCAGCGAGCGCGATCGGGCCGCTCGGGTCGGTGATGAGCAGCGTCTCGGGCGTGAGCGACCGCTCCTGCCCGTCAAGGGTGCGCAACGTCTCGCCTTCGCGGGCGGAACGCACGATGATCGCGGCCTTCCCGTCCGCCTGGGCGATGGTAGAAAGATCGAACGCGTGCAACGGCTGGCCCAACTCGAACATCACGTAGTTGGTGATGTCGACGACGTTGCTGATCGAGCGAGCTCCACATGCGGTGACCCTCTCGGCAAGCCACGCCGGCGATGGGCCGATCTTCACATCGCGGATGATGCGCGCGGTGTATCGCGAGCACAGCGATGGGTCGTCGATGGTGACCGAGACGGCCTCGGCGGTCGCCGGACCCTCCTCGGCAGGCTTGGACCTGGGCTCTCGGACGGGCTTGCCCGTGATGGCGCCGATCTCGCGCGCCACGCCCACCATCGAGAGGCAATCCGGGCGGTTGGGGGTGACCTCCAGCTCCAGTACCGTATCGCTCATGCCGTGGTAGGCCGAGAACGGCTGCCCGACCGGAGCGTCCGCGGGGAGGATGAACAGCCCGGAGGCGTCGCCACCGACGCCGAGTTCGGTCGCCGAGCACATCATGCCCTCCGACTCGAGGCCGCGGAGCTTCGCGCGCTTGATAGTGATGCCATTCGGCAGCGTTGCGCCTACGAGCGCGACCGGCACCTTGTCGCCCGCCGAGAAGTTATCGGCACCGCACACGATATGTCGCGGCGTGCCGTCGCCCACATCGACCGAGCAGTACGAGAGCTTCTCGGCATCCGGGTGCGGCTCGCGCGTGAGGACCTGGCCGACGACGACGCCGTCCAGTGCCGCGCCGAGCGTATGCACCGCCTCAACTTTGGTGCCGGTCATATCCATCCGGTCGCAGAGCTCGACCACGCCGAGGTCCACGTCGACCAGATCCTTGAGCCACTTGAGCGAAACACGCATCGCTTGGTCCTTCCGTCATCGCCGCGCTGCGGCGGGGGTTCTCGTCGGGTCGGCGTCAGAATTGCCGCAGGAACCGCATATCGCCGTCCACGAACAGCCGCAGGTCCGGGATGCCGTACTTGAGCGCGGCAACCCGCTCGGCCCCAACGCCGAACGCGAACCCTGTGTACCGCTCGGGGTCGATTCCCACATAGCCGAAGACGTTCGGGTCGACCATGCCGCTCCCGAGCACCTCGAGCCACCCCTCGCCACTACAGCTCCGACACCCGCCGCCACCGCACATACCGCAGGAAACGTCGACCTCAGCGGATGGCTCCGTGAACGGGAAGAAGTGCGGGCGGAGGCGTACCTTGCGGTCGGGGCCGAAGATCTCCCGCACGAAATGCTCGAGCGTGCCCTTGAGGTCGCCGAATGTGATGCCTTCATCGACGACGAGTCCTTCGATCTGGGTGAACTGCGGGAGATGGCTTGGATCCGCGACATCCCGGCGGTACACCTTGCCCGGCGCGAGCACGTAGATGGGCGGCTGCTGACGCTCCATCACGCGCACCTGAACTGGGCTGGTGTGCGTACGCAACAGCACGTCGGATTCGCTCTCGATCGCGGCGGTATCGCCGGAGAGGTCGCGCAGATAGAACGTGTCGGTAGCTGCCCGAGCCGGGTGCTCGGGCGGGTGATTGAGCGCGGTGAAGTTGTAGTAGTCGAGTTCGGCCTCGGGACCCTCGGCGATCTTGTAGCCAAGGCCGAGGAACACTTTCACGATGTCATCGACAGTCTGGTTGATGAGGTGCTGCTTCCCCGGCAGGCGCACGCGTCCGGGTAGCGTGACATCGACGGCCTCGGCAACGAAGCGGTCAGCCATGGCAGCGCCGGAGAGCTCGTCCTTGCGCGCTTCAAGCGCGCGCTCGAGCGCCTCTCGGACCTCGTTAGAGACCTTGCCCACAGCTGGACGTTCGTCGGCCGGAAGTGATCCAAGTCCGCGGAGCACAGCGGTCAACGAGCCCTTCTTACCGAGAAACGCGATGCGCACGTCCTCAAGGGTGGCAAGGTCGGATACCGAGCCGACCGCACCGAGAGCCTCATCCTTAAGCGCTCGCAGTTCATCAACGATACTCATGCACGCACTCCTCACGATTCGCGAGAACAAGAAGAAGCCGCCCTCGTCCTGGTTGTTCCCAAGGACGGGAGCGGCTCCCGCGGTACCACCCTGGTTGACGCGACGAATCGCGCCCTCTCAGTGCGAACGGCTGTGCCGTGCGCTGCCGGTCGTGAACCGACTGCCCGTTATCGGTGGGCCCCGGCTTCCCTACTCAGGCGTGTGCCCGTTCAGGTCGCTGCTGGTGGAGTGAACCGTCCGTCGCGCTTCCCGGGACCCTTCCAGTCTTTGGGGTCCCTTCCCTGGCGGGTTGCAGTCGGCGAACATCTCTCCGTCATAGCCTTGCCATCGTGCGATTGTGCGCGAGTATAGCACATCATCTGAGCGCTTCGGAGAGGGCGACCAGGGCTTTTCCGCTTGGCACCACGAACGCCGCGACGCCACGAATACGTCTACGCGGGACCGGATCCCGGTCTGGGATCGTGTTGGCGTCACCGCGAGTACGGATACTGCCATCCGGTAGCACCTCGACGACCCGGTGCACGACGCCTTTGGGCCATGACGGGTGAGAGAAGTACACGATGTCGCCCTCGCATACCGAGTCGGCCGTGCGTCGATACACCACGACATCCCCCGGTCGCACCGATGGCTCCATAGACCCGCCGCTGATGACCGTCGCGCCGAAGAAGACGGCGACGAGTCCCCATGCAGCCAGCGCAACGAGACTCGCCAGACGCTTGGTCGTGCGGAAGCGGTCGCTCTCGCGCTCGACCATCAGTGCACCTGCTCCGCGTCAATGTAGAAGGACATCTTCACGTAGTCGCCGGAGAGGTCGTTCCCAGCAGAGGCGGGCAGACCCAGGCCGAAGGTCAGCTTCGCTCGAGCCCCCGCCGCAAGTTCGAACGGCGCGGTGCGCAGTGCGTTCAGCGGTCCGTCGTATACCACAGCACCGTCGGCGGAAACCTGGCACGTCAGCGCGTTGTAGAAGTCGGTGATACCTGCCTTCTTCGCACCCGTAACGACGAAGTTTGCTGGCAACGCGCCCGCATTCACAACGGTGAGGCTCCGCTCGCTGATCGTCCCCGGAGCGATCGAGTCCACGCAGATCGCCGCCGAGGTCGGCTCGCACGAGACACTCACACCGCCAGCGCGGATGATGTTCTCGGAGACTTCAGTCTGACCCGTGAAGTACGCGCCCGCCGAACCGGCGCACGCGGCCACCCCGATGGCCAGCAGTGCCAGAATGAAACGCTTCATTGCTCTCCCCTTTCATGGCGTCGCCGAGGGGAGAGCGACATGACCGGATTGCCGCGGTTGCGGCTGCTCCATCATGCGACCTGTGACTGAACCGAGCCTTGCCGTGAGCTGAACCACACCATACCGATGCAATGCGAAAGGCCCCGCGATCGCGGGGCCTTTCGGTGATGGCTCGAGCAGACCGGGACCTACGCGGATACCTGGGCCTTCGCGACCTCGGCAAGCTTGGCGAACGACGCCGGGTCGTTGACAGCCATGTCCGCAAGAACCTTGCGGTCGAGCGCGATCTCAGCCTTCTTGAGACCGTTCATGAACAGGGAGTACGAGAGTCCGTTCAGGCGAGCCGCAGCGTTGATTCGGGTGATCCACAGGCGGCGAATCTCCCGCTTCTTGTTGCGGCGATCGCGGTACACGTACTGCATGGAGTGCTGGACCTGCTCTTTTGCGGCACGGTAGCTGCGGCTCTTCGCGCCGTAGTAACCCTTTGCTGCGGTAAGTACAGTGGCACGCTTCTTCTTAGCGTTTACAGCACGTTTCACTCTAGGCATGGTGAATCTCTCCTCACGTCAAACGGCGTCGGACTAACCGATGCCCAGATTCTTCTTGATGACCTTCTCGTCAGCCGCGTGCACGAAAGAATCGGCCTTGAAGGCGCGCTTCCGCTTCGGGCTCTTCTTCTCCAGGATGTGGCTCTTAAAGGCGTTGGCGCGCTTGATCTTGCCAGTGCCAGTGAGACGGAACCGCTTGGCCGTCCCCTTGTGCGTCTTCATCTTCGGCATCGCTCACGACTCCTTCATGTACCGAACGCGCTACTCGGCGTCCGTGGTCTCGACTTCAACGTCCGCGGCCTCGACTTCGATCTCGGGAACCTCGGCATCGGTATCAATTGCGTCGACTTCGATCTCGGCGTCTTCCGGCGCCTCAGCCGCAGCCTTCTCGCCCTTCACGGGCTCCTTCTTTACCGGCGCAAGGAGCATAAGCATGTTGCGCCCTTCCAGCTTCGGCTGGCTTTCCACGATGCTCATATCCTTGACGTCCTCGGCAAGCCTCTCGAGGATCACCAGGCCGCGCTCGGCGTGAACCATCTCACGACCACGGAACATGATCGTCACCTTGACCTTGGCACCACTCTCGAGGAACCGGATCACATGCCGCTTCTTCGTTTCGTAGTCGTGCTTGTCGATCTTGGGACGGAACTTGATCTCTTTGATCTGCACCGTTGTCTGATGCTTGCGTGCCTTCTTGGCCTTCATGGCCTGCTCGTACTTGAACTTGCTGTAGTCCATGATCCGGCACACAGGTGGATCGG
>CAZGNF010000055.1:8035-12055 GCA_964527045.1 uncultured Coriobacteriaceae bacterium
GTCAAGCGCCTGGTCATCCGCGACGCGCAGCGCGTCGGAGACGTTGAAGATTCCAAGCTGCTCGCCCTCGGCGCCAATGAGACGGCAACGCGGGGCGCGAATGCGCTCGTTGATCCTCGGCTCGGTCGTGCTGATAGGCGTTCCACCTCCGCTGTCCGCGGCCTCTTGGCCGCATCGTTCCACAAATAGAAAATCCCGGCGGCTTCTGCCGTCGGGACGAAACGCGAAACGCGGCCCAGATGGGCCCGTTCAGCTCTCTCGACCAGACGGCTGCTTCGATCCTGTGCCGCAAGGTGGGGACCACGCTCGCCCTGTAGGCAGGGGTCCCACTTGTCAGTATGCAGTTGTAGCCTGGTCAGTATAGCGGCAGCGTCGAGATGTGTCCAACGTCATCTCACAGCGTCGACGTCCATCGGTAGCACGACGGTGAACCGACTGCCTTCGCCAAGCGTGCTCTCGAAGCTGACGGTCCCACCGAGCACCTCGACAAGCCGCTTCGTGATGGGTAGGCCAAGGCCGGTGCCATCCGATCTGATACCGTTATCATCTTCGATTCGAACGAACATCTCAAAGACACGCTTCTGATCATTCGGATGCACACCGCGCCCCGTGTCGCCAACGACGATTTCCACCTGCCCCTGAAGAGCCTTCAGTTCGAGTGCGATCTCGCCGCGTTCCGTGAACTTCGCGGCATTGCCAAGCAGGTTCCACAGAACCTGTTCCAGGAGAACAGGATCCGTCCGAACAACCACCCCGGGCTCGATGTTCGTGCGCAGCGCGACATCGCCGTCAGCGATCATCGGCAGAACCCTTGACGTCACTTGATCGCACAGGTCAGAGACGTCGGTATCCTGCGCACTGACCTCGATCTCTCCCGCGGCGATGCGCGCGAGATCGAGGATCCCGTCGACCACGCGGAGTAGGTGCTGGCCACTGGCGTTGATCATCTCGACCTGCCGAGCCTGTTCCTCGTTGAGCTCGCCAGCCATCCCGCGAGTAAGCAGATCGGAGAATCCGATCACGGAGTTGAGTGGCGTTCGCAGTTCGTGGCTCATGTTAGCCAGGTATGCATCCTTCGCACGGGACGCACGCTCCAACTCCGCATTCGCATGACTAAGCGCGGCAGTCCTCTGCTCCACCAGCTCCTCAAGGTGCTGCTGGTACTCGGCCACCTGTTGCTCCGCGCGAACACGCGGCGAGATGTCGTTGACGATCGTATAGAGCACCGTGCGTGCGTTGAGTTGAATGGGAGTCGAGTAGATCTCGACATCAAGCACCGTTCCGTCAGCGCGCCGATGTCGGAAGACCCGCGCTCGGCCCCCGTCAGCTACAGTCTCTGTCACCTCGCGCTGGACGACGTCCTCGGGGTCCAGGCTCAGGTCGGCGATGCGCATCTGCATCAACGCCCCTATCGGCCATCCGTACATGTGGGCGGCCGCCTCGTTCGCGTCGAGGATGTGACCACCCTCCGTCGAAACGATGATCATCGGCGACTTGCTATCTTCGAACAGCGTCGAGTAACGCTCCTCGCTTTCGCGCAGCTCCCGCTCGGCGTGGGACCGGTCGGTGACATCATGAACGATCGAATACAGAAGCTCGCGGCCACCGACTACAACGGGACCGGAGTACACTTCCACATCTCGGAGCTGACCCGATGCAAGCCGGTGTACGAAATGGAAGTGGTGCCGGGCGCCATGCCTCGCGTTCGCCATTTCTGAGATGATCTCTTCGGGCGAGAGGGTGTTGATGTCGGAGACCCTCATCGCCGTCAACACATCTACCGGCCAACCGTAATACGCGCTGGCTGCAGCGTTCGCCTGCACGATGCTCGAATCGGCTGGATCGACGATCAGCATCACCGAAGCGCTGTCTTCGAAGATCGCGCGATAGCGCGACTCGCTCTCACGCAGCCGAACCCGGGTCAGGTCGAAATACGCGATGAGTGCGCCGAACGCGATGATGAACTCGAGAAACGCACCGAACATGAACCCGAATGCGGCAAACGAGGCGATGTTGCGAAGGAACGGATAGTCGAGGTTGTGGAGTCCCCAGACCACGAACGAGACGCCCGTGATCTTGCCCCACGGTCCCGCGTCCGCAACGAATCTGTACCAGACGATACCCGCTGCGATGTTTGCGACGCCGCGGAAGACCCACGCGGCGAGGTTGGCAGTGGCCGGCGGCAGGCCCGCGAATACCGCTACGACGGTCCATGCACCTGCGACCACGGCCAGGAGCCGATGCCACCGCGGAATCTTCTTGCCGGACAGCAGATAGGTTCCGTCAAGCAGAAGCACGCCCGTGACGAGTACGAGGAGGTTGTTCGCAAGCGCCGACACGATTGCCTGTGATCCGGAGATCGCTTGGTAGAGCTCAACGCCGAAGCGAACGGTGTACGCGAGCCACGCTACGCCCCAGATACCCATCCACGCCTGCCGTTCGCGCGTGTATAGATACAGGAACACAGCGGCGAGAATCACGCTGCCGCTCAGGATGGCGACGATTCCAGGCGCAAGCCAGCTCACGTGCTACTCCCCCGGACCTTGCACAGGGCCTATGGCCTCTCGGACCGCACTCGCGTCGCGAACTCGTCCACGCTCATCGCGCCTATGTCGCCCTCGGTACGCTCCCGCACGCCGACGGAACCAGACTCGATCTCCTTGTCGCCGACGATGAGCATATACGGCACCTTCTGCTGCTGCGCTTTCGCGATCTTCACGCGCATCGGTTCATTCTCCGAGTAGACCTCGGTCCGGACCCCTGCAGCCTCAAGATCTCGCCGGGTCGCCTCGGCGTAATCGAGATGCCTGTCCGAGATGGGGATGACAACCGCTTGCACGGGAGCGAGCCACGCGGGGAATGCCCCCGCGTAGTGCTCGATCAGGATACCCAGGAACCGCTCCATCGACCCGAGGATCGTGCGGTGCAGCATGAACGGTACGGCCTCACTGTTCTCGGCCGTGCGGTACGTCAGGCCGAAACGCTCGGGGAAGTTGAAGTCGACCTGGATCGTCGAGCACTGCCATGTGCGGCCGATAGCGTCTCTGAGCTTGATGTCGATCTTGGGGCCGTAGAAAGCGCCATCACCCTCGTTGATCTCGTAGGCGAGGCCGCGGCTTTCGCACGCGCCCATGAGCGACTTGGTGGCGAGCTCCCACATGTCGTCAGCGCCGATCGACTTCTCGGTGGGGCGGGTCGAGATCTCGGCGGAGTACTCGAAGCCGAAGACGTCGCCCATGATGTAGTCCACGAGTTCGAGCATCAGAATGACCTCGTCGTGCACCTGATCCGGCGTGCAGAAGATGTGCGCGTCGTCCTGCGTGAACCCGCGGGCGCGCATGAGACCATGCACGACGCCCGACATCTCATGACGATAGACGGTGCCGAACTCGAAGATGCGCATTGGGAGGTCGCGGTAGGAGCGGACGTCGTTGTCGAAGATCATGACGTGACCCGGGCAGTTCATCGGCTTGATGCCGTACTCGTTGACCTTGCCGTCACCCTCGTCGATCTCGAAGAAGTACATGTTCTCGCGGTAGAAGTCGTAGTGCCCGCTCGTCTTCCACACGTCGGCCTTGTACATGTGCGGCGTGATAGCCTCCACGTACCCACGTCGATAGAGCTCCGCGCGCAGCCACTCCTGAAGCAGGCGAAGGATGCGCGCGCCTTTGGGGTGATAGAGCGGCAGGCCTGCGCCAGCGATCTCGTGGAACGAGAATAGGTCGAGTTCCTTGCCGAGCTTACGGTGATCGCGCTTCTCGGCCTCTTCGAGGCGCGTGAGATACGCGTCAAGATCTTTCTGGGTGAGCCACGCGGTGCCGTAGATGCGCTGCAGCATCGGGCGCGTGCTGTCCCCACGCCAGTACGCGCCAGCAAGCTTCATGAGCTTGAACGCGCCAAGCACACCGGTCGACGGCACGTGCGGACCGCGGCAGAGGTCGGTGAACGCGCCTTGGGTGTAGATCGAGATGGTCTCGGTATCCGGGAGGTCCTCGATCAGCTCACGCTTGTAGGGCTGCC
>CAZGNF010000056.1:0-12010 GCA_964527045.1 uncultured Coriobacteriaceae bacterium
CGACTGTTGCGTACAAGCGGTCGCCGCTGACGCGTATCGAATCGGGTATTCGGTCGAACAGGCCGTCGATGCGATCGTGCGTGACCGGGATCCATTCATCAGGTGCCCGGCTCACGTCGTACACCATGAGCGTTGCATCGCCGTCGACCAGATAGAGCAGTTCGTCCTGGAATCCCATGACCGTATGTGCGGCAATCGCAGGTCCTTCAGTTGCACGCGGATCTTCGGGGTTGTGTACATCAACGGTCCAGAGCGACCCTTCAGTTGTCGCTGCATACAGGAACCCTCCGTGAAACGCCATGTCGCAGACGTTCGGTAGCTCGAGTCTTGAGAGGACAAACACCTTGGACGAAGGTTGCGAGACGTCCAGAATCCAGACACTGCCGCTGTCGGCCACGAAAGCGAGCGGTGCGGGCGTGCCCGAACTTCCCGCGACGAACTGGATGTCGCCGAGGCTCGTGACCGATGCCGCCAGCTCCGGGGCAAGGGGACGCGTGATATCGATGACTCCCACTCCTGCGCTACCAAGGGCCGCGTACAACCACGGTCGCTCAGGGTCTACGGCCAGATCGGCAATCTCCCCGTCAAGTTCCATTGCGGCCGCCTCGGTCGGCGCCGAAGGGGTCGCGATGTCGAGCGCATAGAGGGTCGCGTATGCCCCGGCGTAGACGGCCGTGCCGTTCTCGGCACAGGTCGTTACCTTGAGGTGCTCGGGGAGCGCGCCCACGACCTGCGGAGTCAGGCCGAGGCCAGCCTCGGCGTCACGCACATCGATGGTGATGCTCGGCGTCAGGTCCGAGACCCAACCCGACGGCGTCAGACTTCCGAACGTCGGCGCGGCGCGGTCCACCACGCACCAGGCGTCGGCGACGGCAGGCGCGGCTTCGGCGTTGCCGCTCGAATCCACTGCGCGGGTGTAGAACTCGTAGCGGCCTTCAAGCGGTGTGTCGGTGTTGAACACGCCGGCCGCCAAAGTCCCAAGCACTGATCGCTCCTGGTCCTGGACCCACGGCCCGAAACCGCTGCCCGTGTCCGAACGCTTCCAGAGCTGCACGGACGCGAGTCCGACATAGTCGGTCGCTGTGAACGACACGTCGCGGGAGAGGCCGCTCGACCAGGCACCGGAGATGCTCGCCGAGGAGGCCGGCGGCACCACGTCCACCACACGGATCCAGTCGACGAGCGAGCCGCACCTGAACGCGTTGTCGCTGGCGGTCGTCGTTGCGGCGACACGCCAGGTCAGCGAGATCGTGGTGCTGGAGAGGTCCAGTCCTCCGGGCACTGTCACGTGGTAGAGGCTCCAGCTGGCCCCGTCCGCACCCGTGGCGGTCCCTGTCTTTGAGTCGACGATGCCGCCCGCCTTGGTGTTCCGGTATAGGTAGACAGTCTGTGTCGGGTTCACGCTGTCCTTGAATTGCATCGCGATCCCAAGGTCCCAGTCCGACGGTGTCGTCCCGGTGATGTTTGTCGTCATGCTGGTCATCACCAGGTCGATGCCGCTCGTTCCCGAGAGGTTCACCGGTGCGCTTGTCTTCATGGTGCGCTCAGCCACGTATGAACGGCTGGAGCGGTACGTCGCGATCAGCATCTCCCCGAATGCCGCCTGCGCCGCGTGGAAGTGTGCGTACGAGACGATCTCGCCGGATTGCACTGATGAGTAGTCGCCGACGGGTTGGTCGATGTACGTGCTGACCTGCCATCCAATCGGTACCGAGTCAACCGCGCCGAACTCGAAGTCGCCGTTAATGGGCAAGCCGAAGACGTTCGCTTCGATGGGGACTGTGTAGATCCCGCTGGTTGCGGTGTTGCCCGCGAGGTCGGAGACGCGGAACCTAACGCGGTTCGCCGTGAGCGAGTTCTGCATGAACGGGACGGCGTACGCGGTCACCGTTTGGATTGCGGTCGTCCCGCTCGTGCCCGTGCACCCTGCGCCAAGCCAGCCGCTCCACGAGCTGCCGCCGTTCGTCGAGTACTGGTACTGCGCGGTGCCGACGCTAAGACCCGCGCCCACATCTCTGATCGTCACGCTGCAGTTCGGTGCGAGCGTGTCGATGACGGTCGAGACCGGGCTGAACCCCGCCCACGGCGTCGGTATCAACGTATCGACCGCGACCGCGTACGGCGGGGTCTCTCCAAGAGCGCCACCCATGTCGGACACGCGGAACTGCACGCGATTCGCTGTGAGGCTAACGGAGAGTGGCACGGCTGAGGCCGACAGCGTCTGCACGGAGGTGGTGCCGTCCGCTCCGGTGCAACCGGCCGTCGCCCAGCTGCTCCAGCTACTCCCGCCGTTCGTGCTGTAGCGGTACTGCGCGGTCGACACGTCCAGGCCGAGCGTGCCGTCCGCGACTTGTACCGAGCAATTCGGCGTCGCCGTGTTGGTAGCGGTCGGCGTGAAACCGGTCCAGCCTGTCGGTGGCGTGTTACCGGGGAGCGTCCAGTTGTCGGATGACGAGAGATCCGGCCACGTGCTCGGGTTTGTGTAGCTCGAGCCGGCCGGCCACGGGGACTGTACGCTATCGGGCGAGGAGATGAAGGCTACCCCCATGCCGAGGGTCTTCGGAGTGCCTGGCGAGATGCCGAGCTTCGAGAGCGGAATGCGCCATTCGCAGTCATCGCGGGGCCCGGCCTGCAGCTCGCTGTGACCAATCCAACCATCCACAGCACCCAGCTGAGTCCATGCGGTCCCGTTCCCGACGCCCTCGATGAGGTTGCCACGCGCCGAGCCGACGCCTACGAGGAGCGCGCGGTCGTCTGTTTGCGGCGTCGTCCCTCCGTTGTTGTTCGGGTCGAAGGTGAGCCAAATGTACCCGGTCGCGGTGCCGAACCGGCGAACGCCCACGTAGAGGTACGTGCCGTCTTCATGGACGAAGACGTCGGCATCATCATTCAGCATGGGCGCCCAATACCACGAGCGGTAGTACTCGATGTCGCCAAGCGCCACATACCCGTCAACAGTGGTGGCGACATCGTACGGCGCGTTCGTCGCGATCGTGTGCGTGATCGTTCCGGTGGCGCCCGGCGTGCCATCTCTCTCCTCGCCCGTTCCGGGCAGGCCGCCGCCCACGTCGATGGCGCCTGTCGGCGTGCTCTCCACGCTGGCTGTGATGCTCACTGCACCGCCGTCGCCGCCGTCACCGCCGATGCCGAAAGCGGTGTCCTGGCTGGAAGCGTTCCCGCCGTGCGCGTAGATGGCCGAGGGTTGGTCGAATTGGCCGGTGATGAACGTCATGCTACCAGCGTCGCCACCGTCGTAGCCGGTCAGGTACGCTGCGCTACCGCCGTTTACGGACACGGTCCCGGTGTATTTGATTTGCACGTGGGGTGAGAACACGCGTACCGATCCGCCATTCCCGCCGTTTCCGGCCAGGGAGTAGCCGTTGCCGCCGCGTGCGTAGACTCCGGGGCCGAAGACCTGTGCCTCACGCGTGGCGGTGACGGTGATCGAGCCGCCAGCGCGTCCGTCCCACGGCCACGACGTGCCTGCGCGCCCGTCAGCGATTATGATGCCGCTGTCCGCCCGCAGCGTCGTGCACTCCAGCGCGATGGAGGCGCCGGTTCCGTCGGCTCCCAGAGCGGTTCCGAAGATCACGCCGCCGGACTGCACGGTGATACTCGGCGAGATGAGGGTGAGGTGGCCGCTCCCGCCCACGTACACGTAGCCGCCGTCGTGGATGTTCACGCTCGTCGTGTATGTTCGCGCCCCGTCGATCGTCACGTGTTCGCCCGCGCCGACATCGAGCACCGCACTGTCATTCGTAAGACCGTGTGCCGTAGCGGCGACGCTCATCGCCGCCAGCGTGCTAAGCGCGAGCGCGCAGAGCGCGATTCGCCCGAAGTCCCGCCACTGACTCCTCCGAGACCCACGCATGGCGCACCACCTCAAGCCTGCCGGCGAGGAGGTAGGGCGCTCTTGCGGGAAGGGAGCTTGAAGGCGCGCTCGGTCCCCCGGCCGGGCGATTACCATCAGTTATGTTATATACCCGCTCCCTAGGGGTGGACAGGTTCGGCATGCCAGACGGGCGATACCGGGGTATCGGCGGCTGCCCTTCGCCTCGGAATCGGGTATCGTCTACTGGTGAGGAACACCACCGAGGGAGGAACCATGAGCGACGACATCATCACGTCGGCCCCCGAGGCTGACGACGACCGTTTCGAGGATCTGGTGGGCGAGGACCTCGTCATATCCAAGGTCGAGGCAGACAACCTTGCGCTCAGCACAAGCGCGGTTGGTACCGCCAACGTCGGCGAGGCGACCTTCAACGGCTCCGCAGCCGGTGCGATTCTCGCGAGCCACGACGTCTCCATGAACATGGCAGGGGCTGGTGCCGTCGGTGCGCAGGGCGATATCTCCCTGGAGCGCAGCGGCTCGGGCGTCATCCTTGCGGGTGGCAACGTCTCCATCACACAGGGAGGCGCCGAGACGATCGTATCGGCTGGCTCTGTGAGCATAGACAATGGCGGCGCTGGCATCGTCGTGGCTCGTGAAGTCGCTATCAAAGACGGCTGGGTCGGCATTGTAGCCGGCAGTAACGTGGAGATCGCCGAGGGCGTGGACGTCATGTTCGGCACCCGCGAGGCCATCTTCCTCGGCGCGGCGTTCGGTGCAGTGTTCGGCCTGGTCGTGGGTCTGTTCGCGGTCTTCCGCGGCGGATACGACGAGGAGTAGCACCGGAGGCTGCCGTTGAGCCGCATTCGCGTCGGCACCTGCTCGTGGACCGACAAGACGATGATCGAGGCGTGGTACCCGTCGTCGGTCTCGTCCGCCGAGGCACGCCTGCGCTACTACGCCGAGCGCTACGACACCGTCGAGGCGGACTCGCCGTTCTACGCGATCCCAAGACCGATCGTTGCCGAGAACTGGGCGAAGCGAACGCCGGAGGGATTCGTCTTTCACGTGAAAGCGTTCGGGCTCATGACGCGCCACGCGGTCGATGAGCGCCGGCTGCCGCCGGAGCTGCGCGAGCTCGTGAGCGACGTCGATGAGCGCGGCCGGGTGAAGCACCCCTCGGCAGAGCTCGTCGAAGCATCGTTCGATTGCTTCAACGAGTTCATCGCGCCGCTGCGAGATGCCGGCAAGCTCGGTGGCGTGCTCATGCAGTTCCCGCCGTATGTAGCCGCAACTGATCACGCGCGTATGCACGAGCATCTCGGCTACATCGAGTACGCGGCCGAGAAGCTCGGGGACGCCCGGATGCTCGTGGAATTTCGGCACCCGTCGTGGGTGACCGGCCCGCGTGAGGCCGAGACGATGAGGTTCCTCTCGGACAGAGGTTTCTCGTATGTGAGCGTGGATGCGCCGCAGTTCCCCGACCACTCGACGATGCCGCCGGTGGCTGCCGCAACCTCGGACTGGTCGTACGTGCGCCTTCACGGGCGCAATCGCGAGACGTATTTCGGCAGGAGCGCGAGCGCAGCCGATCGCTTCGACTACCTCTACACAGCCGAGGAGCTGGCGGAGTGGTCCCCGCGCGTGCGGGAGCTAGCAGCCGAGAGCGACACCACCTGGGTGATGTTCAACAACTGCAAGTACGACTACGCGCCGAGAAACGCCCGCGAGATGGCAGAGATCCTCGGAGACGTCGCGCGGCCGTACGGTGATGACGGATCTACGGTGCCTGAGGGCCAGCTCGACCTCGGCGTCTAAGCGCGAGATCCGATCCAGGAGTCCACGAACTGCTCGGCGAGCCTCATCGCCTGCGCCTCGACCCGCTCCATCCCCACGTCTGAGGGAGCGCCGAACAGGCGTCCCGAGAGCGCAAGCGACACGACGCCGTGCAGTCCCGCCCAGTTGATGCGCGCCATAGGCGCGGGATCGAGCGATGCCGACAGCTCGCCGGACTTGATAGCATCCTCGATCAGCTTCTCGCTGTCACGGAGTGTGCGTGGTTGTACCGAGCCCGTCTCGGAATCGAGTGGGCGGATCGAGTCGTGCTGGAACATGAGCCGGTACATGCCTTTGTGTTCGAGGGCCCAGCGCACGTAGCCGCGAGCCCTGTTGCGGATGCGCTCGACGCCAACGCCGCTTCCCACCGCTTCGATCATCGCCTCGGCGAACCAGCCGAACGCCCGGACCACCGTCTGATCGAGGAGATCGTCCTTGTTCTCGAAGTACAGGTAGATCGTGGTGGCGCTGTACTCGATGCGCCGCGCGACGCCGCGCATGGTGACGCCGTCAGGACCGTGTTCCTCGATGATCGCGGCAGTGGCCAGGAGGATCTTCTCGGCCAGCTCCGGATTGGACGGACGCACCATTGTGGGCTCCTCTCGCCGGTAATGCTCACCAGATAACTTAACACTCACGACAACCGCACGCACGTCCGTCCGTCGCGTCACGCGCAGGAAATCGGGCATTCGTCACGAAGTCACCGGAGAGGACTAGTGATGGGCCGGGGGGCCGCTGTGAGCCGGGTGCTCGTCGTGTTCGATACCAAGTTCGGCGCCACACGTGACATCGCCGAGGAGATCGGTCGGTCGTTGCGCGGTGTCGGCCTGCCCGCGGACGTCGAAGCCGTCACAGCAGGCCCCGAGCTGCACAAGTACTCGGCGGTCGTGCTTGGAGCGCCTGTCTTCGGCGGCAAGCTCGAGCCGCCGCTCTGCGATTGGGTGCACAAGCACCTTGCGGCGCTCAAAGATATGCCGACTGCCGTCTTCGTGGTGGGCGCCTCGGCGCGAGATGACACTCCCGAGGCCCGCGAGGCGCTCGACAGGGTCATGGATTCTGCGCTTTGCGGCTCTGAGTATCTCGGCGCTGGCTTGCCGAGGGGCCGCTTCGCCGGTCGCATCGACGCCGACAAGCTTCCTGCGCCGATGCGCTTCATGATGCGCATGGCGAAGCTTCCCGCCGGCGACTGGGTGGACCTGGACGAGGTGCACGCCTGGGCGATCAGCATCGCGAGCCGACTGATCTAGCGAGCGGGCGCCCCCACGTAATCGTTGCGGACATCCTGGACAAGCTCGCCGTCGAGCACCTCAAGGATGCGGTCCGTTTGCTGTGCGACGTTGCGGTCGTGCGTGACGATGAGGAAAGCGGTGCCCGTCTCGGCACTCACCTGTCGGAAGAGCTTGTAGACCTGCTCGGTGTTCGTGGTGTCGAGGTTGCCGGTGGGCTCGTCCGCCAGCAGAAGCGCCGGCCGGTTCATGAGCGCCCGCGCGATCGCGACCCGCTGCTTCTGACCGCCGGAGAGCTCGTTGGCGCCCTTGCCCTCAAGCCCCTCAAGGCCGAGCAGCCCGAGCGTCTCCTCGGCGAGCTTGGTCGCTTCCGGCATGGGCTTGCCGCCGATAAGCGCCGGCATGAGGACGTTCTCGATCACCGAGAACTCCGGCAGCAGGTGATGGAACTGGAAGACGAAGCCGACGAGCGAGTTGCGGAGCTTCGCCTGCGCCTGCTTGCCGAGTGCGCTGACGTCTTGTCCGTGATACTCGATCGTGCCGCCCGTGGGGGTGTCGAGCAGGCCGAGCATGTTGAGGAGCGTCGACTTGCCCGAGCCGGACTGGCCGATGATGCTGGCGAATTCGCCCTCGGCAAGCTCGAAGCTCACGCCTTTGAGCGCGTGCGTTGCGGCATCGCCGGAGCCGTACACCTTGTCGAGGTTCTCGGCGCGAAGGAGTATCTCAGCCACCCTGGATCACCTCGATCGGGTCGAGAGCGGACGTCTTCCGGATCGGGATGATGCTTGAGAGCAGCGCGACCACGATACCCACGCCCGCCGAGAACGCGATGAACCCCGGCTTCGGCGTGATCGAGAACGAGGCGCCTGCGAACGAGAAGCCCCACAGCAGGAAGAAGCCGAGCGCGAGGCCCGAAAGCGTGCCGCCCACGCCGAGAAGCGCCGCCTGCCACAGGAAGATGCGGCCCGCGGCCGTGTCGCCCATACCCATCGCCTTCAGGATGCCGATCTGCCGCGTCTTCTGCACAGCCGAGATGGCGAGCGTGGACGCGATACCAAGTGCCACCGCGATGAGCACGAACGCCTGGATCATGTACGACGACGAGCCCTGGCTCTGGAGCGCCGTGAGCAGGTCGGCGTTTTGCGCCTGCCACTCAACGATGCGGAGGTTCGGGAGCTGCTGCCTCCATGAGGCAGCGACCGCCGCCGAATCGAAGGGCTTCGCGAGTTGCGTCTCAAGTGCTGCGTACTCGTCGGTACGCCAGCCGAGGAGCGAGCGGGGTACCTCGGCGTTCACGAATGCCTGGCGACTGTTCACGGCCGCGCTGCCGAGGTCGAAGACGCCAGCGATCGTAAGGGTGCGCGTCTTGTTGCCGGAGAACGTGATGCGAATGCTGTCGCCAGGGGAGAGCGTGAACTTCTCGGCGAAGTCCGTGCCGACGAGGATGTCGCTTCGTCCCAGGCGTGCCGCGCCAGCGGTGATGCGCCCCGAGATGTTGGAGATCGCGTCGAGCGACTTCAGATCGCCGCCCTTGAGGGCGAGCGGCGTGCTCTCGTTGCCGTTGCTGTACAGGCCATTGACGCTCAGCGTCGGCGCCACGGCACCGGGCTTCACGCGCGCGTCGCTCTCTGCCACCTTGCGTACGCGTGCGTCGACAACGAAGGGTTCGCCCTCGTCGAGCGCGGTGATCGTGACCTGCGATGTGGAGCCGATCGTCTGCTGCACGAGCGAGTCCTGCAGGCTCGTGATGAGCGAGCCCACGAAGATCTGCACCGCGATGCCGACGGCGATGCCGGCGATGATGAGCCCGGATTGCACACGCGATGTCTTGAGGAACCGAAGCGCGACTCGAAGCGGCAGCATCTACGCCTCCGCCTCAAGGTCGCCGAGCAGTGCCGCGATGTCCGGCACCTCCGTCTCGCTCCAGCCGGAGTGGCCGTGCGAGAACGCCGGGCCGCCGACCCAGACGTCGCAGTCGGGCCGCGCCTCGTGGAGCGCGTCAGCGTATGCGCGCAGCTGCACGCGGTGATAGTGAGTCGATGCCGAAAGCACGACCGCGTTCGCCTTGAGCTCACGAGCGGCGCTCACGAGACTATCTTGCGGCATAGCCGCGCCGAGGAAGTGCACGAGGTATCCCGCCATCTGGAAGCGGTCCGCGAGCATGCGCAGGCCGAGGTCGTGGTACTCCTCGGCAGGGGCGGCGAGGATGACGGTGCGGCCGTTCGGCTCCGCAGCCCGAGCAGCGACCTCGGCGTAGAGCGACTCGACGATCGTGCGAACGACAGCGGTGGTGAAGTGCTCCTCCCACACCTCCTCATCGCCAGCCTGCCAGCGTGCGCCGGTGAGCCGCATGAGCGGGACGAGCACGAACGCGTAGAGCTGTGGGATGGTCAGTGCGCCGTCGGCCACCGCCGCGCGCGCGGAAGCGATCGCGCCGGCCCGGTCTCGTGCGGAAATGAAAGTATCAATGTCACGGATGAGCGCTTCAGCGCGAGCGGCGACACTAGTGGGTTCGGTCATGTGGCCCCTTTCGGTGCTGTCAGAACGTTCCTACCCGAGGAAGGGAGGTGTCGTGCAAGACCGGGGCATCGATCTGGACTGATACCCCCTGGGTATATTCTCATTAGAAGAAGGTGATTCATATGAAGATAACAGCAGGCCTAGTAGTAGCCCTAGCACTCATTCTCGTGGGCGGTCTCGGAATGGTCGTGACGGCGTCGTTCCAGCAATCCAGCAGCATCGGAGTAGCTGGCTGCCCGTCCGGGCTGTGCGGCGGCTCAATCGGTTCGCCGAGGGCACCCTCACTGGGCGAAGCGCGCGGTGTTGACTCGATGTTCATCGAGGAGATGATCCCGCATCACGACGATGCGATCGCGATGGCCGAGCTGGCGCTGACGCAGGCCGAGCATCCCGAGATCAAGCAGCTTGCCAGAGACGTCATCAGGACCCAGTCAGCCGAGAACGCGCAGATGCGTGACTGGTACGAGGAGTGGTACGGCGAGAGTGTTCCGGCGGATGGCTCCGGTTCCTCAGGAATGATGGGCGGCGGCATGATGGGCGGCAACTTTGGTGACCTCACGGCGCTTGAGGAAGCCGAGCAGTTCGACCAGGCGTTCATCGAGCAGATGATCCCGCACCACCAGATGGGAATCATGATGGCCCGGATGGTCGATAACAGTTCGAGCCGTGCGGAGATACAGGGACTTGCAGAGAGCATCATCCGGACGCAGAGCGAAGAGATCGACCGGATGCAGCAGTGGTATCAGGAGTGGTACGGGCGTTAGACAACGCGCGCACCAAATATAGAGGGAGTTGAGTCAGCCATGATGGGCGGACCTGGATACGGTTACGGAATGTCGGGTGGCGGCTGGCTGGGCGGGTTGCTCATGTGGGGCTTCGGCCTGCTCGTGCTGATCGGGCTCGTCTTGCTCGTGATCTGGGCGATTCGGGCCTCATCGGGGCACGGTCACGCTGTGGGCGGACCCGGAGCTAGTGCACCTGTTGGCCACGACGAAGCCGTCGTGATTGCGAAGCGACGTCTCGCGAACGGAGAGATTACCGCCGAGCAGTACACCGAGATCATGCGGGCGCTCGGAAGTTAGGGCCTCTCGGAACCAGTTCTGCTATAGACACGTGAGCCGGTGCTGGCTACAATCTCGTTTGCTGTCTGCTTGTTCGACAGCCACCCAAGTGGGGGTGTAGCTCAGTTGGTTAGAGCGCCGGCCTGTCAAGCCGGAGGTCGCGGGTTCGAGCCCCGTCACTCCCGCCACACGAATCACACGCAAGCCGAGAAGCCAGACGCTTCTCGGCTTGTTGCATTCGGGGAGTGTCCTAAGCGGTCAGCGCCAAGAGCGCGTTCAGCGAGAAAAACAGCATCATCGCCGAGAACGAGGCGGTGCCAAGCACGATTCGCCACAGCTTCTCGGCGGACTTCGTGTCGCTCTTCATGTACTCGTAGCCATGCAGCAGCGCAGCTTGCGCCAGGTAGACCGCGTAGCCGAGCAGCGCGAGCGCCTGCGCCCTCACCCCGAGATTCGCGAACACGGCGACGAATCCCATCACGCCGAACGCTAGATTGGCGAACCCGACCTCGTACGCCCACTCAGGACGGTCGGTCTCCCAGCCCATGCGCTTCGCATCGGCCTTGTGGAAGATGAAGTGGCGTACGAATGCCAGAAGTCCCACGATGCCGACGGTCGTTGTCGTCACTATCGACAACGCAAGCTGCGGTTCGTTGCCCAAATAGAAGAAGCCGAAGAAGATTCCGACGGCTCCGATACCCATTCCAGACAGTGCGATCCATTTGCCCATTGAGTCCCCCTTGCTGGAGTGCGGGTGTCCTTCTCGGCGCGTAGGTAGATGATACACCGCATGTGCGCACATCGATCGGTGGGTAACGAGTGGCTCGCTGGTAGCGAAACGGATACGATTATCGTGCGTTCACTACCCGCGGGGGCGGAATCGGTCGCGAAGCATAGGGGGGTACACCATGTCCTTAAATGTGCTGTCCCGAGACATCCGCAGCGCAAGGCTGCTGCGATTCCTGATGTGTCTCGCATTGGTGGTGCCTGCATTGCCGGCCCAGCCAGCGACCGCCGCGGTCTTGCCGGGCGCCGTGCCGGTCACGCGGCACGATACGTCGATGTGGATTGCGGCAAACCCCGCAGTGCCAGGCAACGTCGTGAGTGCGATGGAGTACGCGCCGGACGGCACCCTCTACCTGGGCGGGGACTTCACCTACATGGGTCCGCCGACAGGCGGCCACGGCATCATCAGCAATGACGGCACCGGCGACGGCATGGCCGACGGCACGATGGAAGGCGCCTACCCCTACGTTGATGGCTACGTGGACGCCACCGTTGCCGCTGGTGATGGCTCGGGTGACTTCTTCATCGGCGGGTCGTTCTCCTCGGTTGGTGGGGTGGCGCGCTCCAATCTTGCACGCATCAACGCCGACGGGACGCTCGACTCCGCCTGGAGCTGCGACACGAATGGCACGGTCAGTGCGCTCGCTGTCTCGGCGGGCTTCCTCTATGTCGGTGGTGACTTCACGACCATCGGGGTGCGCTCCTACCAGAGACTTGCGCGTGTTGAGGTCGCGACCGGCGCAACCTCGCTC
>CAZGNF010000057.1:0-11995 GCA_964527045.1 uncultured Coriobacteriaceae bacterium
CGGGTACCAGCATGGGTGCCGTCGTCGGTGCGATGTACGCGGCGGGACACACGCCCGAGGAGATCGAGCAGATCGCGCTTGGCTTCGACATCAAGTCGCTCGTGTCGCTTGCGGACGTGACGATACGCAGCGGTGCGCTGCTCTCCGGCGAGAAGGTGGAGGCGTTTCTCGCTGAGCATCTACCCGCGACATTCGAGGAGCTGCAGATGCCCTTCGGTTGCGTGTCGACCGACCTCGCGCTTGGCACGCGCGTCGCGCACACATCGGGCGACCTGATACATGCGGTTCGGTCGAGTCTGTCCGTGCCGCTTGTCTTCATGCCGGTACGGGTCGACGATCGCACGCTGGTCGATGGGTTCCTGACGGACCCCATACCAGTCGCGCTGGCGCATGACCTGGGCGCTGACGTCGTTGTCGCCGTTGATGTCTGCGGCAACGGACGCCTTGAGCTGGGGAACGATGCAGAGCACGATGGCGGGCCGCTCAAGGACTTGCGGGCAGCACTCAAGGGCGAGGGCCCGCGTCGCCGGGGATTCTCGGGCCTTGAGGTAGCGGCAGCGACGGTCGAGGTTCTTGAGCGGCAGGTGGCGAGGCCCGCGCTCGCTGCTGCCGATGTAGTCATTTCCCCCGAAGTGCACGAGTTCGCCGGTTACGAGTTTCTCGCTGTGGAGCGGCTGGTCGAGCTTGGTGAGCAGGCCGGGCTCGCGACCGCGAACGCCGTGCGAAAACACGCTCGTCGCTGACGCATACTGCCACTCGTCGTGGGATTCGTTCCATCTATCGCCAACATGAGCGCTTCGCACTAGTATGAAAGTGCTATAGGCGTACTCCGCGCGGCTCACAGCCGGTCGCGCCTCGGGTAGTGCGAGCGACTCGGAGGGCACATGGGCGACTTCCTTGCAGCACAGGTCGACTACCTGCTCTTCCTGAGCGGCATCGGGTTCCTCGTCGCTGCGATGAACGCCAACAACCTTCGGCGCGGTGGGGACCGATCGCTTCCCTGGGGTTATCTGGTGGCGTTCGGCCTTCTGTGGACGCTCGTCGACTGGAGCGCCAGCATCGGGCTTGTGTACTTGCCGCCAACGATCATCTCCGTGGCAACGCACATAGTCGCGGCCGTTGCCTTCCTGTGTCTCGTCGAGTTCTGGCGCGAGAGCGCGCGGCGACTCGGCACCTGGCAGCAGCGCCCTTGGATTCTGGGACCGCCGGCCATCCTGGTCATCATCGGTATCGCCAGCGGTCAGATCGCGATCACCATCGTGGTCACGTACCTGCTCGGTGTTGTCGCCTCAGCGGTCGCCGCTTACGCGCTCTTCGTGCACGCCAGGCGACATGAGCCCGTCGTTGGCAGGCCGCTCATGTTCGCCGCTGCGGCGCTGGGACTCTACGCCATCCTCGGTGTATTCGCCGAGGCCAAGGTCGGCATCTTCCCCATGAGCGTGCTCAACGAGGCCGCCTTCCGCTCGATGGTCGGCGTTCCGGTGCACGCTGTGCGAGCGCTCGCTTCGCTCGTGTTCGCCTGGCAGCTCGGGTCCTTCTATCAGCAGCGGACGGCAGCCACTCTGGACGCCGAGACTCGCTCCGAGTTCACAAGGCTGCGTTGGGTCACAACAAGCGTACTCGTCGTTGCCCTGGTAGCGGGCTGGGTGATCACGCAGCAGTCAGGCGTTTCCCGGCTGCAACAGGAGTCCGCCGGTTTGCAGACCCAGGCTCGACTTGCAGCGGCGGCTCTCGATGTCCGCGCGGTGAGTTCACTCTCCGGGACGGCCGGCGATGCCACCACTCAAGACTATCTCACCGTGCAGCAGCAGCTCTCTCGCATGCTCGACGCTGCCACAGCGGACACCTTCATGTACATTCTGTCTGCGCGTGACGGCCATGTCGTGATACTGGCCGAAGGGACGCCGCTGCGCTATGACGGCGTTGAGGATCCGCCCGGAACGATCTACGACGACGCGACTCCGGCGCTTCGGAGTGCAGCGGCAGACCCACGCGAGTTCATCGAGGGCCCCGCAACCGATGTCTATGGCGAGTGGTACTCGGGATTCGCTCCGGTCAAGACGCCGGACGGCAAGGCAATCGCCCTGCTCGGCATCGATCGTGGCGCGGAAGCCATCGAACAGGCGGTCGCGGGGGGCCGGATGCTTGGTGTGCTTCTGAGCATCGTGATGAGCATTCTCATCATCGGCTCGTACATGGTGGCGCAGATGACGCGGTCGTGGGCGGCGCGCGTCACAACCACCGAGCGGCAGTTCCGTGCTGTCTTCGATAACGCGCCCGAGGGCATCTTCGTGATGCGCGTGGCCGACAGAGCGATCGTGGAAGCCAACCCGTACATGTCCTCATGGCTGCTGTATCCAGCCGAGACCATCATCGGCATGGATGTGACCCGCCTTGTCGTTGCAGGTCTTGATGGCATCTCGAGCTGTCTCAGGGACCTGAGCGGCGGAGCGAAGTCGGTGACGCACGAGTGCGTCTATCTTCGCGGCGACAACTCCACCGTTATCGTCGAAGTCACGGCGGTTCCGATGACGCACCGGGGTGAGGACTCAGTGCTCGTGTTCGCACGGGACACCACGGTTCGTAAGCAGGCCGAGGAGGCCACCGACTATCGGGCTCGCTTCTACGACCTGGTGAGCGATATCTCGACCGGGTTCATCAACATCGAGCCCGACCGTGTCGACGAGGGTGTCGACCGTGCACTGCAGCTCGTCGGGTCGTTTGTGAATGCCGACCGGTCGTACGTCTTCGAGTTTTCAGAAGGCGGCGACCTGATGACGAACACGCACGAATGGGTTCCGATAGCGGCAATGTCGCGCAAGTCCGTCTTCGGCGCGGTCGAGGTGACGAAGTACCCCTTCATCGTCGAGACGCTCGCACGGCAGGAAGAGGTGCTCATCGACGATGTCGATCACGATGAGCGCCTGTCGGATCGCGAACGTACGGCGCTTCACGAGGCGGGCGTGAAGTCCGTCGCGGCCGTGCCGATGACATGGCGCGGACAGATGATCGGGTTCCTGGGCTTCGACTCGATCACGCGCACCGCGGCGTGGGGCCCGGAAGCTGTGAATCTGCTTCGCATGGCCGCGTATGCGATCGTGAACGCGCTCGAACGCAAGCGCACGAACATCGAGGTACGTCGGCTGACCACCGCTTTGGAGCAGAGTCCGGTCGGCGTCGCGATGACCGACGCTAATGGCGACATCGAGTACGTGAACCAACGGTTCATGCAGCTGACCGGGTACTCGCTGCGGGAACTCAAGGGGCAGAACCCGCGGATCCTGAAGTCGGGTCTCACGCCGGATGCCACGTACGGGGCGCTCTGGGGTGCCATTCGGGCCGGCAAGGAGTGGCAAGGCGAGTTCGTCAACCTACGCAAGGACGGGACCACCTACTGGGCCTCGGCCTCGATCAGCCCCATCAAGAACTACGATGGAGCAACCACGCACTACGTCTGCGCGCAAGAGGACGTTACCGCTATCAAGGCGGCCGAGGAGGCACTGCAGAACTCGATGCGTGCAGCCGAGGACGCGAATCGTGCCAAGAGCGAGTTCCTGGCCTCCATGAGCCACGAGATTCGGACGCCGATGAACGCCATCATCGGCATGGCCGAGCTGCTCGAGGAGACGGAGCTCTCGACCCAGCAGCGACGATACGTGGACATCTTCAAGTCCGCGGGAGAATCACTGCTTGTGCTCATCAATGATGTGCTCGACCTCTCAAAGATCGAAGCAGGGAAACTTGACGTCGAGACCGTGCCGTTCGACCTTGCAGATGTGGTCGAGAAGACAGTCAGCGTACTTGGCATCCGCGCCCGGGAGAAGGACATCGAGCTGCTCTCGCGCATCGCGCCAGGTACTCCCACGAAGATCCAGGGCGATCCGGATCGGCTGCGCCAGGTGCTCACCAATCTGGTCGGCAATGCGATCAAGTTCACCGATGTCGGACAGGTCCTGGTGACTGTCGAGAACACGGGCGATACGAGTAGGGTTCCGGACGGCTTCAATCTGGCTGTCTCGGTTGCGGACACGGGTATCGGCATCCCGCCTGACAAGCAGCAGGCTGTGTTCGAGAGCTTCACGCAGGCGGACTCGTCCACAACACGTCGCTTCGGCGGGACGGGCCTGGGGCTCACCATCTCGCGGCGCCTCGTCGAGCTCATGGGCGGCCGGATCGGTCTAACGAGCATCGAGGGTGAGGGCGCGACGTTCCACTTCACCATACCGGTGAGTCGCGTCGATGCGTCGCTTGTCCCCGAGGGTCCCGAGCTGGCACGCCTCGATGGCCTTCGCGTGCTTGTGGTGGACGATAACGCCACAAACCGCCTGATCGTGCGGGAGATGCTCACCGGCTGGGGTTCGCTGGGCGGAGAGGCCGAGGATGGTCCGTGTGGACTCGATGAGCTCACGCGCGCCGCCAAGGAGGGTCGGGCCTACGACGTGGTCGTACTCGACAATCGCATGCCCGGGATGGACGGCCTGCAACTGCTCTCGCTGATTCGACAGGATCCCGTCCTTAAGGGCACCGGCGTCGTGATGCTCTCATCGGACGTCATCTCGCTCTCCGGGAAGCTGCGCACGCTGGGTGTGACGGACTACCTCATGAAGCCGGTGAAGCGTGCGGACCTGCATGAGGCGATCGCAACCGCTGCTGCCGCGCGCGGCGCGGCCACGATCGCGGCGGCCACATCGGTGTCCGGCGAGGCCCCCGCCGTGCCGGTCGCATCGCCGGAGAGCCCGTCGCCCGCGCCAGCGGCAACCGTTCCGCTGCGCATCCTCTTCGTCGAGGACTCCGAGGACAATCGCTTCTTGATGCTGGCCCATCTCGGCAAGACGCCGCATCTCGTGACCGTTGCCGAGAATGGCGCTGAAGCCGTCGCAGCGTTCGAGGCTGCGGAGGAGCCGTTCGATCTCATCCTGATGGATATGCAGATGCCGGTGATGGACGGGTACGAAGCTACAAGGCGCATCCGTGAGATGGAGCGCCCCGACGACGCCCACGCGACGATCGTTGCACTCACAGCCTTCGCGCTCAAAGAAGAAGTGAAGAAGAGTCTCGATGCGGGGTGTGACGACCACCTGACAAAGCCGATAAAGAAGCAAGTGCTGTTGGAGGCGCTGGAACGATACTCGACGGAGGTGGCCGAGCATGGGCGAGGATAACGGCACTGCGCGCAACGAGGACGCGCCGATAGCGTACGTAGACCGCACGCTTGAGGCGCTGATCCCCCGCTTCCTGGAACGGCGGAGAGCGGACACCACGACGATCGAGGCGCTCGTTGCCGAGGGCGATTTTGAAACCATCCAGTCGATGGGCCACTCGATCAAAGGTTCGGGCGGCGGGTACGGCTTCGATCCTATCACCGTGTACGGATCCGAGATCGAGCTTGCCGCGAAGGAGGCCGATGGTCCTGCGGTCATCGTGGCGGCTCGCGCGATGCGCGCATACATCGAGATCGTGGAAGTCGTGTTCATCGACGAATGATGGAGGGACCCGTACACGTGTCTGATGAGCCCGAGGTCACGATACTCAGCGTAGACGACGATCCCGATATCCGGGAACTCGTCGCACTGCTGCTCGGCGAGCGCGGGTACACCGTCATTCAGGCGGCCAACGCGTACGAGGCACTCGACCTCGTGCGAACCGCGTCGCCCGATCTGATCCTGCTGGATGTGATGATGCCGGAGGTCGACGGTTACGGGTTCTGCGAGTCGTTGCAGGCAGCGGAGCTTGCCGAGACAACCCCGATCATCTTCATGACCGCTCTCAGTGAAGAGCGCGACAAGGCACGAGCATTCCAGTGCGGTGCTGTCGACTACATCGTCAAACCGATCGTGCGCGACGAGCTGGTCCGCAAGGTCGAGGAGCGCCTCGATACCGCCCGATCCTGGTGCGATATCGAGGAGGAGGCGTGCACGGTCTCGGATCGCGAGCCAGCGGATGACTTCGCGGCGTTCCGGCGGAGACTCGCGCGAATCGCCGGTGGCAGCGAGGCGAGTCTTGCAGCGATTGCGGCCATGCATCCGGATGATATCTACTCGTCCGCCAAGGTGATTGGGCTCACGCAAGCGGAGATGGCCAGCGCCGTTGCCGAGCAGCTCGATCTGGAGTTCCTCTCGGTGTTGGATGCCACCAATGTGGTTGCGGGCATGCTGCCGGTCGCGTTCTGCCGCAAGAATCTGATCGTTCCGGTGGACCGCGACGGCTCGGTCGCATACGTGCTCGCGAACCCGTTCAACTGGGATCTGCTCGACGCGGTGATGCGCCATACAGGTGATGCCGACGGCACGAGGGTTGCCATCGCGCCGCCGGAGGTGATCCGTGCCCTGTTCCGCTACGGCGGCCTTGATGCCCACAAGCAGGAGCCCGAACCGGCCGAGGAGAGTCGCCCGGAGACTGACGGCTTCATGGAGGAAAGCGAACCGATCGTCGACGACATGGAGTCCCGACCGATCGTGTTCATCGCGAACAGCCTTATCCTCTCGGCGGTTCGAGAGCACGCGAGTGACATCCACATCGAGCCCAAAGAGAGCTCGTGCCACATCCGCTTCCGCATCGACGGCGATATGCGCGACATGATGACGGTGAAGCGGCAGACGGCGCACATGCTGATCTCGCGGTTCAAGGCCATCGGCGGACTGGACATCGCCGAGCGTAGGCGGCCACAGGATGGCATGGTCGAGACGACCGTGGGCGGCAAGCGTCTGAAGATGCGCCTCGCCACCACATCTGGTCCGTATGGCGAGAGCATGGTCATCCGCATACTCGACACGTCGACCAAGCCAAGAACGCTCGTCGAACTCGGCATGACCGAGGAACAGTCGAGCAGGCTGTACGGGTACGCGGACCGCGCACACGGCATGATTCTTGTCGTGGGCCCCACCGGTTCCGGCAAGACGACAACACTCTACAGCGTGCTCACGAGCATCGACGCCGAACGTCGCAGCCTCATGTCCGTCGAGGACCCGGTGGAGTACGTGATCGCCCGCGCGAACCAGCAACAGGTGAACGAGAAGGCCGGCGTCACCTTCGAGAACCTGCTCAAATCCTCGGTGCGTCAGGATCCGGACGTCCTGTACCTCGGCGAGATTCGCGACCAGTTCTCGGCACGCACGGCCCTCGACTTCGCTTCAACCGGTCACCTCACGGTGACGACGCTGCACACCTCCAACGCGACCACGGCGATCTTCCGTCTTGAGCGGCTTGGCATCGAGCGGGGCATGATGGCCGACTCGGTGCTGTGCATCGTTGCGCAGCGGCTGCTCAAGCGGCTGTGCCCGATATGTCGCGAGGTCGCGCCCATCTCGGCCGAGGAACGCGCACTGCTCGAGCCGTTCACCGACGACATCCCGGCTGAGGTCGCGCATGCGGTCGGCTGCCCCGAGTGTCACGAGGGGTTCAGAGGCCGTATCGGCGTGCAGGAGATCCTCGACTTCGATCGTGATGTTGCCGAGTGGATCCGCAGCGGGGTTGCGGTGGCCGATATCAGGCAGCGACTTCGCGACAGGGGCACGTACCTGCTGCTCGACAGCGCTATCGACAAGGTCCGGTCGCTCGACTTCACTGTGCGGGACGTCTACGAGCGCGTGCTTGTTGAAGAAGAGCGCGCTCCCGAGGCTAAGGCTCCCATGCAGGAGGAGGGAGCCGCCGAGACTCGCGTAGCAGAACCTGCTCCTCGGCCGAGCTTCCCGCAGCCCTGGGGCGGTTCGAGCGGCGAGGAGCTCATCGGCGCACCTGCGTCTGGCGATGACGTGCTCATCGGCGTCGCCGAGGCCCCACACCGGCAGCGCGTGCTGATAGCTGATGACGACCCCCCCACGCGTGACTTGCTTGCCCGCGTGCTGACCGACGCCGACTATGAGGTCTCACTCGCGCCTGACGGGCAGACGGCCCTCGACCGCATCGCCGAGACGACCTTCGACCTCATCATGGCCGACATCAACATGCCCGGAGTGAACGGGCTCGTGATGCTCGACCGGATGATGCAGGCCGGTGTTACGACGCCGATCATGATGCTCACCGGTGTCGAGGATGGCGAAGCGGAGGCGACGTGTCTGCGCATGGGCGCCGTCGACTACGTCCGCAAGCCGGTCCGGCGCGACGTGCTGTTGCTACGAGTGCGTCGCGTCCTTGAGAGACGGTAGCGCATCTGAGCGGTATCATGTCGTCGTCGCGTATCCGGCCGCATGAGGTCGACTCGCAAAAGAGTTCCAGCCGAAAGGAGTCCCCGTGCGTCCAATCGCACCGAGAACCCGTACAGCGCTTGTGTCCGGTATCGTTCTGGCGGCTATCGCCTGTGTGGCTGCCGTCCTGCTTACGCCGCCCGATGAGAAGCTCGGAGCGATGGTCCGCTTCGTCATGTTCCATGGCGCTTCGACCTGGGTGAACATGGCGACCTTCACGCTGGCCGGCGTCTTCGGTCTCGCATTCCTGATCGGCACGACCGGAGCTCGACGGTGGGGCGAGGCCCTGCGGTGGATCTCGCTGCCGCTGTGGACCATCAACAGCATCCTCGGCCTGCTCTCGATGCAACTCATCTGGGGTGGCATCCTGTGGACCGAGCCGCGACTTGCCATGACATTCGGCGTCCTTGCCGGCTCACTCGTGATCTTCGCCGTGCAGATGCTGTTCGACGCTCCCAGGGTGACTGCGGCGCTCGATGCCGCGCTCGCTGGCTCGCTGTGGGCACTCGTGCTTATCTTGCCGAATCTCTTCCATCCGGACAGCCCCGTGTTCCAGTCGGGCAACTGGGCGTTCATCGGCGGGTTTCTCGGTATGGTTGTCTCGATCGCTGTTGTAGCATTCCTGCTGACGATGCTTATCGCGCGCAGACCGGAGACGACAGAAGGGGACTGATCGACATGGCCCGTCCGACCAAGAACGCTGCACTTATCTGCGGGATCCTCTCGGCGGTGGTGGTGCTTGGCGCGCTGATCGGACTCCTGGCGAAAAGCCCGATCATCGTGCTGCTCGCGATGGCGCCAAGCGTCGCATACGAGGTCTATCGCACCGAAGGAGAGTCCACGCGTTGGGCCTCGTGGGCGCTCGCAGGTGTGCTTGTCGTGGAGTTCTTCCTTATCGTCTTCAAGATCAGCATCGACATCGGTGCGTTCCTCGGCAGCAGCACTGAGGTCGTTGCCGGGTACTCGATCCCTCTTGGCGATCTGCGCATAGTGGGTCCAGCGCTTATCGCTGTGTGCGCGCTCATCCTCATCACGCGGACGCGGGGCGTCTACACCCGATGGCTTGCGGTTAACATCATCGTGGCGGCACTGGCGCTCACGTATGTGCTTGACCCCTCGGTGTTCAGCGAGCTTCTGCGCCAGGGCGCGCAGGAGGGGCTCAAGCAGCTCAATTAACGCGAGCTTCTACGCGGAGAGCACGCCCAGCTCGTTACCGATCTTCTCAAACGCCGAGAGGACGAAGTCCATCTGCTCTTCGGTGTGCGTTGCCATGTAGGACGTGCGCAGGAGCGCGCGTCCGGGCGGCACTGCGGGCGGACGCACCGGGTTCACGAAGACTCCTTCATCGAGCAGTCGCTTCCAGAATGCGTACACAAGCATCTCGTCGCCGAGGATGATCGGGATGACCGGCGTCTCGCTCGTACCGGTGTCAAAGCCCATGCGGTGATACTCGGCCTGCATGCGCTGCACCGTCTTCCAGAGCTGCTCGCGGTGGTGCGGCTCCGTCTCCATCACATCGAGTGCGCCGATGCATGCGCCCACGCTTGCCGGAGCCATAGCTGCCGAGAAGATGAACGGACGTGAGTTGTGACGGATGTAGTCGATGACGTTGGCGTCGCCAGCGATGAACCCGCCGAGCGATGCGAAGCTCTTGGAGAACGTCCCCATCATGAGATCGACATCATCGGTGACGCCGAAGTGTGCCGAGGTGCCTTCGCCGCGCGGGCCGAGAACGCCGCTTGCGTGCGCGTCATCCACCATGAGACGGGCACCGAACTCCTTGCAGATGGTCACCATCTCGGGCAGGGGAGCGATGTCGCCCTCCATGCTGAAGACGCCGTCGGTCACGACGAGCACGCCGCCGTGGCCGTTGTCGAGCGACTCGAGCGTCTCTCGGAGGCTGTTCATATCGTTGTGCTCGTAGCGCGAGACCTTGCCGTAGCTGAGCTTGCAGCCATCGTAGATGCTTGCGTGGTCGTCCTTGTCGATGACGACATGGTCGTGACGGCCAACGAGCGCTGAGATCGTGCCGAGGTTGGTCTGGAACCCGGTTGAGAAGACCAGCACGGCCTCCTTGCCAACAAACGCCGCCAGGCGCTGCTCCAGCTCCTCGTGAATAGCGAAGTTGCCGTTGAGCAGCCGGGAGCCAGTGCAGCTGGGACCGTACTTCTCAAGCGCCCATGCGGCCTTCTCGCGGACGTGCGGGTGCGTGGTGAGGCCGAGGTAGTTGTTGGAGCCGAGCATCACGAGCTCACGCCCGCCGATGCGAACCTTGGAATCGGACTCCGACTCGATCACCTGGAAGTACGGATAGTATCCGGCTTCCTTAGCGATCGTCGCGTCTGTGTAGTCGCGACACTTCTGGAAGAGATCCATGACCACCCCTCATAGTCCCACCGGCCCAGCGTATCCGTACGATTCTAACCGTTCTTGGCGGGTGGCGTGATGAGTCTGTCGCTGCGCAGCCGATGCGCGTACAATGCGGGACAACCGAATAGCGGTCCTGGGTGCCCGCGTATGCGGGAGAATAGGGAAGCCGGTGAGATTCCGGTACGGACCCGCCACTGTGACGAGGAGCGTTGTCCTCGAAGTCAGGAGACCTGCCCAGGATTCCGCGATGCTGCCTTCGAGGATAAGGCTCCGTCGCATGCGCACTGCGCGTGCCCGGAAGACCAGAACTCGAAGACCCGCTATCTCAGCGGGTCTTTCCTGTTTTGGTTGCGCTGTTCGGAAGACGGACACGTGCGTTGCGACAGAGAGGTATCACCATGAGAGGCAAGTGGATCAAGACGGCGCTGTTCTCGGCGCTGGTCATCGCAGTGCTCGCCCTTGGCGGGTGCGGCAAGGAGGCCGACGAGGCTGCGAAGACGCCGTCGGCGTCGTTCCCGGTGACGGTGACCGATGACGCGGGGCGCAGCGTGACCATCCCGACGAAGCCCGAGCGCATCGTGAGTCTTGCGCCGGCCAACACCGAGATCCTGTACTCGCTTGGCGCGCTCGACCGCGTCGTGGGCGTGACGACGTATGACGACTACCCGCCCGAGGTAAGCACGATCGAGAAGGTCGGTGACTTCGTGACGCCGAATCTCGAAGCGATCACGGCCGCGAAGCCCGACCTCGTACTTGTGACGACCGGTATACAGGCCGACGTCATCGAGAAGCTCGAGAAGACGGGAGCGGTCGTCGTTGCCATCGACCCGCAGTCGCTTGAGGCGCTCTATGTGTCGATCGACACCGTTGGCAAGGCGACCGGCGAGGTCGCCAAAGCAGCCACGGTCGTGCAGGAGATGAAGGACGAACTCGCGTCGATCCAGGACGCCATAGATGCTGCGCCCGTTCGCTGCTTCGTGGAGATCGCGCAGGAGCCGCTCTACACTGCCGGTGCGGGCACGCTCATCAACGATCTTATCGAGCAGGCCGGTGGCGAGAACGTGGTCGCAGAAGAAGGGTATGTCGCGTACTCACTGGAGCAGTTGCTCAAGGACGACCCCGAGGTGTATCTCGCGACGAAGGGCTCCATGAGCGACCCCTCGACGTTGAAGGACCGCTCGGGCTACAGCAGCTTGTCGGCGGTCGTGAACGACCGCGTTGCAGTGCTTGACGACAACCTTGTCAGCAGACCCGGTCCGCGCATCATCCAGGGTGTTCGTCAGATTGCCGAGGCGCTCCATCCTGAAGCATTCGGCAAGTAGAACCATGGCAGCGGATTCGCGTCGTTCCTCACGCGCCGTCATCGCGGGGCTTGCGCTCTCGCTCGGTCTCGCCGTCGTGGCGGGCGTGATGTTCGGCGCGGTCCGCGTGCCGTTTGGTGA
>CAZGNF010000058.1:0-3573 GCA_964527045.1 uncultured Coriobacteriaceae bacterium
CCTGATCTCTGCCGCGGCACTGGCATCGAGTGAGCGCGAGTCCGTGAGGAGGATGGGTGCGCGAAGCGAATACGCGAGCGGGGCACCGCACAATGCGTCGGGGAAGTTCGCCTTGGATGCGATGACGACCGTTTGCGCGCCGGATACGAACGTCTCGGCAGAGACCTGCACGGCGGTAGCCACCCTGTTCGAGCCCGCCAGCCGCTTCGACTGCGGCGTGAACTCTCGAGCCGCGAACCCGTCCTCACCCCACAGGAACACCTTGTGGACGTAGTTGGCGAAGTCGTTGTTCCATTCCGAGAAGAACACACGCGGGCCACCGTCGTACCCCTCGACGATCTGCGGGTCGTTGTAGCGTGACCAGGGGCCGGGGGACGCTTTGAGCGTCTGGTCCTTCTCGAACGTCGAACCGTCGTCGGTCGAAACGTAGCGCACGATGTCGCCTCCGCGCGTTGCGAGGAAGGAGTCGGCGAGCGTCGCGGTCTCATCAGGTACGCCGCCGGTCGTGAGGAACGCCTCGATGGTGCCGTCCGGAAGCACCTGGAATGTGCCCGCGTCGAAGAGATGATCCGTCGCGGCGATGGTCACCGGCGCGGTCCACGTGTCATCCTCGGATGACCAGCGCACGAACATCCAATCGTACGATGGACGCGGTGTCTCGGTGCCCTCGACAAAGAGGATGCACGGCCCATCCTCGCCCTCTCGGACGACGACCTCATTCACGTACCGCGTACCCGAGTCGTAGGCCAGGCATGTGGCATCCAGCGTCTCTTTGGTGCGCGTCTCCGGGACGGACTCGCCGCGTGCGTTGAGCCAGGCACCCGTCGATGCGTCACGCTGCATGTAGTAGACGTTGCGTCGAATGAAATAGTCGGTTTGAGACGCGGCGAAGTCACGAAGAAGGAACGTGCAATTGATGTCACCCGTCTGCGCGGGCTCGAAGTTGGCGTACCAACCCTCGGAGCCCGGGATTCCCTGCAGAACCGTCTCCTGTGAGACCCACGGGCCGACGCCGTCGGTGGAAAGCACGCTATACCAGTACCCGTCGGTGGTGTCATTGGCTGTGCTCCGGTAGAACAGACGCATGCGGCCGTCGGGATCGAGCATCGGCTGAGGGTACGTCGCCGGAGCGATCACCGGCTCCGTCGACTCCTCGGACTGGCTCTCTACCATGAGCGTACCGAGTTCATCCCACGTGCTGATGTCGTGCGGCTGAGTGCTCCTGGAGTGCAGGACCGAGCCGAGATGTGCTCCGTAGAAGACGTGCACATACCCCTCGGCATCGATGATGAGGGACGGCCCGCCGTGCGCGTCACCCGAAAGCGGGTTCACGCCTGCCTGGTACGGACCTTCCCAGGTACCGGTCGAATGGTCATACGCTGCAACGTACGGATGCAGGCCCCATCCCTGATACGCAACGATCGTCGTACCGGTCGCCGCGTCGTAGATGGCCTCGGGGCGAATCGCCATGTCTTCGTAGACAGCGTTCCCAGACGCATCACCGTCGAAGAAGTCCGCAATGAAGGCCGGTGCCTGCGCCGGGACAAGAAGGGCCGCGACCAGTACGGTCACCATGATGGTCAGCTGTCGAGAAAAGCGCACATACACTCCTTGCGTGAGATGCAACCTGACGAACAGATGCGCTCACAGTTGGGATGACTCAGAGTGTAGCGCATCTCGGTGACACGCCGGAATCACACGACAGAGTTGATGAGACTCCCAACGCCCTCGATCCGGACCTCGACCACGTCGCCACGGAACATCGGCCCGATGCCTCCCGGCGTTCCAGTCAGAACGAGGTCGCCGGGCAGGAGCGTCATGACGTTGCTGACGAAGCTGACCAGCTCGAACGGATCCCGAATCATGTCGGAGGTTCGAGCGGACTGCCGCATTTCGCCGTTGACGTACGTCTCAAGCTTCAGGTCAAGCGGATCGATGTCAGTCTCAACCCAGGGACCCACGGGACAGAAGGTGTCGAAGCCCTTCGCACGGGTCCACTGACCGTCGATCTTCTGAAGCGAACGCGCGGTCACATCGTTCGCGCACAGGAAGCCGAGCACGTGCGCCCGGGCAGCCTCGGCGGTAACGCGGTGCGTTCTGCGACCGATGACCGCGGCCAACTCGCCCTCGAAGTCGACGCTATCCATGCCTTCCGGAATCCGGATCTCGCCCCTTGGACCATTGATAGCGGTGGGCGGCTTCAGGAAGATCACGGGCTCGGCCGGAATCTTGTGGCCCATCTCACGCGCGTGCTCGCGATAGTTGATGCCCACGCATACGATCTTCGTGGGAATGACCGGCGAAAGCAGTTGCGCCTGGCTCAGCGGGATGACGCCTTCGGCTTCCCATGCGGCGAACGGCTCATCGGATATGAGGGTGATCATGCTGTCGTCCGCCAGACCGTAGCGAACGTCCTCATCCTGGAATATGCGGACGACTCTCATGATTGCTCCCGTGCACGAACGAACGGTGTGCTCCTAGTGGTTCAGTTCCACTAATGGCGTCCGTTCTCCTGCCTCGGGTGAGAAAGACCGAATTCCACGGAGTCGACCAGCGCTTCCCATGACGCCTCGATGATGTTCTCCGAGACACCCACGGTGCCCCAACTCTTGTCGCCGTCGGTCGACTCGATAAGCACGCGCGTGACCGCACCCGTGCCTTTCTTCTCATCGAGAACGCGAACCTTGAAGTCGGTAAGCTCGATCGGCTCAAGACCCGGGTAGAAGCGACCGATCGCGATGCGGAGCGCGCGGTCGAGGGCGTTCACGGGACCGTTGCCCTCGGCAGTGGCGATGAATCGGTGGCCTTCCACGTGGACCTTGATGGTGGCCTCGGTCATCACGCGCCCGTCTTCTCGCTTCTCCATGATGCAGCGGAAGCTCTCCAGCCTGAAGAACGACGCATACGTGCCAACCGCCTTGCGCAGCATGATCTCGAGCGATGCGTCGGCCGCTTCGAACGAGTACCCGCGATATTCCTTCTCTTTGATGGAGTCGAGGACGCCGCTGAGGATGCTGTCATTCGCCGAGACCTCGATGCCCATCTCGGCGGCCTTCATGACCAGACTCGCGCGACCGGCGAGTTCGCTCACGACGACGCGTGCAAGATTACCGACAGCGGAAGGGTCGATGTGCTCGTACGCCTCGGGAAGTCGGGCGGCAGCGCTCGCATGCACGCCGCCCTTGTGCGCGAATGCGCTCGCGCCCACGTACGGCTGCTGCGGGTACGGTGAGAGGTTCGCGGTTTCGGCCACGAAGTGCGAGACCTCGGTGAGCAAGCGCAACTGGTCGTCAGTCACGCAATCGATGCCCATCTTGAGCTTGAGCGCCGGGATGATCGCGGTGAGATCGGCGTTGCCGGCGCGCTCACCGTAACCGTTCATCGTGCCCTGCACATGAGCGCATCCGGCATCGATCGCCACGACCGAATTCGCGACCGCGCAGGCGCCGTCATTGTGCGCGTGGATGCCGAGCGGGACGTCGAACTCGTCGTTCATGAGCGTCACGATCAGCGCGACTTCGTGTGGCAGGGTGCCGCCGTTCGTGTCGCACAGCACGATCGCGTCCGCGCCTG
>CAZGNF010000058.1:3583-11956 GCA_964527045.1 uncultured Coriobacteriaceae bacterium
GTACGGCGCGTTGTGCTTGTAGCCATCAAAGAAGTGCTCGGCATCGAAGAAGACCGTGCGGCCCGCAGCTTTGAGGAAGGCGACCGAGTCCCGCACCATTCGCACGTTCTCCTCAAGCGACGCCTGCAGGGTCTCGGTGACGTGGATGTCCCACGCCTTTCCGAAGATGCACAGCGCCTCGCAGTCCGTGTCGAGCAGCGCCTGCAAGCCGACATCTTCCGCGGCCGGGGTGTCCTTGCGGCACGTCGACCCGAACGCAGTGATGAGTGCATGCGAGAACGACACGCTCTTCACGCGCTCGAAGAACTCGATGTCCTTCGGGTTGCTCCCCGGGAAGCCGCCCTCGACATAGTCGATGCCGAGATCATCCAGACGCATCGCAATGCGCAGCTTATCCTCCACCGAGAGGGACATGCCCTCCCGCTGGGTTCCGTCGCGAAGCGTGGTGTCGTAGAGCGTGAACATGGTTCTGGGTCCTCTCGGACAAACGAAACGAGGCGCCGTTCGGCGCGTTTGACACATCATTGTAGCCGACACGAGCTTGGGAGTCGTCGGCAGGATCACGGGTCACCGCGAAAGACTCGGCTACCGAGCGCGATCAGTGCCTCAGGTCGCAGAGATCTCTTACCATGGATCCTGCCGGCAACTCCAGCTCCATCTTGTCCGGGCAGTCGGGTCGCGCGATCATGAGCGACTCGGAGCACAGTGTGTAGACCATCATGTTCTGATTCGGCTCATCCACAGCGGTCGCCTCGGGAGCGCTTGCCGCGGCTCCGGGCGCAGTCGCGACCGACATGAACCGCTTCCATACCTCCGCGGGGAAGCTGCCGCCCGTGACCTTGATCCCGTGGACGTTGGTCATCGGCTTCTGCGCGTCAGGGAAGCCGATCCACACCGCCGTACTGATATCGCCCGAGTACCCAACAACCCAGGCGTCCTGCCAGGACTGTGCCGTACCCGTCTTAACGGCTCCCCATCGGCCCGTGTTCGCTGCGCTGCCGGTGCCCTTCGTGTACACCTGGTTCAGGACGCCACCTATCGTTGCGGCGTTCGCTGCGCTGATCGCGCGCGTCCCGCTCTTGACCGGTGCGTAGATGACTCGTCCCTCGTCATCGGTCACCCGATCGATACCCGACGGCGGCACCGCAAGCCCCTTGTTGGCTATCGTGCCGAACGCGGAAGCCATCTCGAGTGGGGAGACACCGGTCTTGAGCCCCCCAAGCGCGATCGCCGGATCGGGGTCGATTGGCGTAGTGATGCCCATCCGGTGCGCCACATCGACGACATCGGCTGGCCCGACCGCGGTGATGAGACGCGCATAGACGGTGTTGATCGACCACACCGTAGCGATTTCCAGCGTATAGGTGCCGCCCTTAATGCTGTTCTCGTAGTTATCCACGCGCCAGATCTCATTCTTCACCGGCGTGGAGAAAGGAGACGCATCCCACTTCGAGTCGAGCTTGTAGCCGTTCTCGAGCGCCGCAGCAAGCACGAAGGGCTTGAACGCCGAGCCCGTCTGTCGCTTGCCCTGCGTCGCAAGGTCGAATTGCTCCTTCGCGAAGTCTCGACCGCCCACGATCGCGACAACAGCGCCGTCCTTCCACCGAACCGCCGCGATCGCAACTTCCGGATCAGCCTTGGCATCTGGCAACACCTTCGCCGCAGCCTCTGCCGCACGCTGTGCAGCAGGGTCGAGCGTCGTGTAGATGCGAAGACCGCCTCGGTAGAGCTTCTCGGAGCCGAGGCGGGTCAGTAGATCGCGCCTGACGTACTCGACGAAATACGGTGCGAATCGAGGCTGCTCGGCATCCGAGTCCTGCTTGAGTCCGATGGGCTCGTGCGAGGCGAGCTCGGCCTGCTCGGCGGTGATCATGCCCTGGTCGCGCATCTCCCGGAGCACAACGTTCCGGCGATCGAGTGACGGTCCCGGATTCACGAGTGGGTCGAATCGCGACGGCGACTGGATGCATCCGGCCAGAAGAGCGCACTGCGAGAGCGTGAGGTCCTTGGTCGCTACTCCAAAGAAGCGTTGCGCGGCGCTCTCGACGCCGTACGCGCCGCGTCCGAAGTACACCGTGTTGAGGTACATGCCGAGCACCTGATCCTTGTCGACCTGGGTCTCAAGCGAGATGGCGAGCATGGCTTCCTGAAGCTTGCGCTTGAGCGTTCGCTCTCCGCCTGTATAGAGCAGCTTCACCGTCTGCTGCGTGATGGTCGACCCGCCTTCGCGCACCTCCCCCTCTTGCGCGTTCCTTGAGAAGGCGCGGGCGATGGCCTTGATATCGATACCGCCGTGTTCATAGAAGCGCCGGTCCTCGATCGCGATGGCCGCGGCTTTGAGCTGGCGTGGAATGAGATCATCGGCGACCACAGTCCGGTCCTGCTCGTCGTACCATTCGGCCAGAACGCTACCGTCGGCTGCGTACACGATCGAGGTCTCGGCAACCTGGAACGCGCCTGAGTCCATCTGCACGTCGGGCAGATGGCTGGACAGATACCAAAGGTAGCCTTCGAGGGCGAGGATCGAGACCAACACAGCGGAAAGCGTCAGGGTAACCACCAAGAGCGCCCTGATGAGCCCCCGTTTGCGCACCGGACCTCGCTCTCTGCCTCGGATGACGCGATCGCCGCATCCGCCCCACCGGCGGGGATGCCATCGCATCCACCAGGCCAGCTGCATCCCTCCGCCCTGCAGCTGACAGCCGTCAAGGCGACCACGTGAATCGTATCACCTAATGTACGTTCAGCGAGCGCAAACATCGCGAAGGAACGCACGCTCCGGGAAGCGGCGCAGCATGTCGATTGTCAGGGCGGAGGCGGAGCGCGCTAGATGCGCTCCAGCCAGTCCTCGAAGTCAGCCTCTTCACCGTGCACGACGCGGAAGAAGATCCTCTGCAGCTCAAGCGTGATGGGACCAGCGTCACCGATGACGCGACCGTCCACGGACCGAACCGGCACGACCTCGGCGGCAGAGCCGGTCATGAACATCTCATCCGCGGTGTAGAGGTCCGTGCGCACAAGCGACTCTTCGATGACCGGATAGTCGAGCGCATCGGCGATGACCATGATGGATTCGCGTGTGATTCCGGCCAACAGGCCATCCGAGACAGGCGGCGTGGAGATGACACCGTCACGAACGATGAACAGATTCTCGCCGGTACCTTCGCAGACCTTGCCCTCCTCGTTCAGGAGGATGGCCTCGTTGTAGCCGTGGCGGTTCGCCTCGATACGCGCAAGCGAGCTGTTCAGGTAGTTGCCGGTCGCCTTGATCGCGGGCGGCAAAGAATTGATGCCACGCTGGCGCCAGGACGAGACGCCGACGTCGACGCCTTTGACCAGCGCCTCCTCGCCCATGTATGTCTCCCACGGCCAGCACGCGATCGTCACGTTGACCGGCGCCGGAATGGGATCGAGCCCCATGACGCCGTACCCGCGAAACGCGATGGGCCGGATGTAGCAGGACGGCAGCTTGTTCGCTCGGATGGTCTCTTTGACCGCCTCGACCATCTCGTCGACCGAGTAGCCGAGCTCCATGAAGAGCATCTTGGCGGAACGCTCGAAGCGCTCCATGTGCTCGCGAAGGCGGAAGACAGCCGGACCGTCGGGCGTCTCGTAGCAGCGGATGCCCTCAAAGACGCCGGAGCCGTAGTGCAGCGCATGAGTGAGAACATGGACCTGCGCCTTATCCCACTCGACAAGTTCGCCATCCATCCAGATGAAGTCAACTTTGGGCAGTGCCATTGCCGTTCCCCTTCCCCTGCGTCTTTCCGAGACAACAGTGTACGCGATGCGCTGTTCTCAGCGCAGCCACCCGCTACTGCCGCGCTTCTGCGGCTCGCAGTAGGCCGAGCGCAGGCTCATACGTTGGATCGAGCCGGAGGACGCCCTGCGCCGCACGTGCAGCCGCATCGGAATCACCGAGCTCAAGCTGTGCGGTCCCGAGGACGAGTCTCAACAAAGGCTCCTGAGGCAGGAAGCCGATGGCGCGGTTCGCAGTGGACTCCGCGATTCTGAACGACGCTTCATCACCCTGCGAGTAGGCGTAACGAAGGTCCGTATCCGCGAGCGCCATCCATGCCTCAAGGTCGCAGCGGCGCTTCATCGCAATGCGCTCCAGGTCGAGACGTGCCGTCACATACGCCTGCTCGATCCTGGCATCTGAGACTCCGCCGTTGGCGGCTAACAAAGCGGCCATCTCGGCTGATCGTGCGATGCCCAGCTGCAGTCGGTAGCCCGTCGAATAGGGCGCACGTTCGGCCGCCTTGGCCGCGTAGTCGACCGACGCCGCCGAATTGAAGAGCAGTGTGGAGCGCTGTGCGAGCGCGTCGGCGGTACCAAGCGACCACGCTGTGCCGATGGCGGCAACCATCACTACCGCAGCCACAACCCGGGCAACCACAGCAGAGCGCCCAACGATTCGATGCGAGGCTGCAGATGGCGAGAGGAGGACGCCCAGAAGGGCCCACATCGGTAGAGCAACACCCACCACCGATACGCCGAACAGCAGACTCACAAGCGATGCCGCACATCCGGCCCACACCCCAGCCAGCACGACGCGGTTCTCGCCTCTCGCTGCACCCACCGTGTCCGACCAGGACCTCCACAGCACCGCAACCATGACTCCAAGAATCAGCACGGCGCCGATAAGTCCCAGAGTCGCTGCAAGCTGCAGGGGGAGGTTGTGCGCGTTGTTCTCAAATCGATACGCACCCGCGACCCGCGTATACGCATCGACGCGGTGCGCCCCGAACGCGAGAGCGAAAGAGTCGGGCCCGAACCCGAACAGCGGACGATCTCCGATTGCCGCCAGCGCGCTTCGCCAGGTGGCGAGACGCGACAGTGTGCTGCCGTCCGACATGTCCACAAACGATGCGATCCGGCTGAACACACTCGTCACGGTGCTCGATGTGCCAAGGCTCACGAGCGAAACGGCCACCATGAGCACCACGCCTCCAGCGACCATCGCACCGTCGCTCCGAGAGGGCCGCCAGCCGGAGCGGGCCGCCGCGACGGACACCAGGACAAGCGCGACAACGCCGCCAATCCAACCTCCGCGAGAGAATGCGAGCAGCAATCCCAGCGATGTGGAGATGGACGCCAGCCACCACGCACGCGCGGCCCAACGACCGCGCGTCGTGACAGCCAATGAGATCGAGATCGGAAGAACGAGTACCTGCCACAGCCCGAAGTAGTCAGGATTGCCGAGCGTGCCGAACGCGCGATTCGCTTCAAAGCCGAGGCCCACGTTGTTGAACGGATCCACTCCAAGAAACTGGAGTAGTCCATGCAAGCCACTGAGCGCACCCGCGACTGCCAGTGTCTCGGCGACACGGCGCACACGCGCGGATGAATCGACAAGCTGAACTCCAAGGAAGAAGACCGCACCGTACAAGAGATACGCGACGAACCCCTCGTACCGAACTCCATCGCCCAGAAGCGCGAGTGCTGGATCCGGGGCGGCTATCGTCGCGAGCCCGATCCAGACAAGCGCCCCAAACAGGAGCCAGTACAGCGCATGGATCCTCACACGGGCGCCTTGCGAGAGCGAAACCGCCCAGGCGAGTATGCTCGCCGGCACCAACACCACGGCGACCAAGAACTTCGCGATGTCAGGGTCGTGCAGCAGGAACGGGGCGCCGGTGCCGCCCACGAACGGCGTCGTCGTGACGAGCGGCACCGCTGCGACACACGCAAGGAAGAGCCCCCACGCCGCGCGAGACGCAAGCTCGGTGCGGTCGCGCGTGCCGGCTGCAGGCACCTCCACAGCGATCAGTCGCTTAGAGTGGCGGCCACAAGATCACCCATTGCCGCAGTGCCGACCATCTTCTGTGGCAGGGTGTCGGCATCGGCGATATCGCGGGTGCGCCAACCCTCGGCAAGCACGCCTTCGATCGCTGCTGCGAGCACATCGGCCGCGTCGTGCATGTCGAAGCTGTAGCGAAGCATCATCTCTACTGACAGCAGCATGGCAAGCGGGTTTGCGATGCCCTGACCGGCGATGTCGGGAGCGGAGCCATGGCTCGGCTCGTAGAGTGCGGTACCGTCGCCGAGCGACGCGCTCGCGAGCATGCCGAGCGAACCGGTGAGCATCGACGCCTCATCCGAGAGGATGTCGCCGAACATGTTCTCGGTCACCACGACATCGAACTGTGCCGGCCAGCGGATGAGCTGCATGGCCGTGTTGTCGACGAGCTGGTCGAGCAGCTCCACGTCGGTGAACTCCGCGGCGTGGAGACGGTGTACGACCTCTCGCCAGAGGCGGCTGCTCTCAAGCACATTCGCCTTGTCCACCGAGTGGACCTTGCTTCCGCGCTTGCGCGCCGCTTCGAACGCCGTGCGCGCGATGCGCTCGATCTCGAACTCGCGGTACTCCATCGTGTCGTACGCGCGCATGCCCTCGCCGCCGCCCGTGGCAGCGCCCGCGACCCCGATCTCACGCGCACGCGCACCGAAGTAGAGGCCGCCGGTGAGTTCGCGCACAATGAGCATGTCGACGCCCTCGAGGAACTCCGGCTTGAGCGTTGACGCGCCGAGGAGCGCCGGGAAGAGCTTGACGGGACGCAGGTTCGCGTAGAGCCCAAGCGCCTTGCGTATGCCGAGCAGCCCCTGCTCGGGACGCGGCTTGGCCGGGTCGGTGGTGTCCCACTTGGGACCGCCTATAGCGGCGAGCAGCACAGCGTCGGCCGCATGCGCGGCTGTGAGGGTCGCTTCGGGCAGCGGGGTTCCGGTCGCGTCGATCGCGGCACCGCCCAGGAGCGCCTCCTCGAACGTGAACGTCACGCCAAACCGGTCACTGAGTACGCCGAGTACCTTCACGGCCTCCACAGTGATCTCGGGGCCGATGCCGTCGCCCGGCAAGAGGCAGATGTGGTAGGTGGTGGTGCTCATGCGCGTAGCTCCCCGTTCGTGGCCTGAGAGTATTCGGGACATTGTAGCGCGCTATACCCACGCGCGCGAGAACGACACCGCACTCCTGGCATCACGCGTCCGCGCCGTCTATCATTGACCGGGCCTCTAACGTCGGAATCGCGTACGATCCACCAATCGCCGGAACGGAGACAACGCGTGACGAAGGCATCGCGCCGCATCGCCGTCCCCCTGCTCGCGCTCGCCGCGATGGCGTTGGTCGTCGTCTCCATGGTGACCTCATCGACTGCGGTCTGTGGCGCGTGTCACTCGATGAAACCATACATCCAGGCGCTCAATTCATCAGCACACGCAAGCGTGGGCTGCTACTCGTGCCACCTCCAGGCAGGTGCCTGGGACTACCCTGCATTCAAGCTCGCGGAGCTGGGTCGCATGTATCCGCGTGCGGGCGAAACTACGCTCACCCGACCCGCGTCTCTGCTCTCAGCCGCCACCTGCCTGCGCTGCCACGCCGAGGTGAACGACACGACCATGGATAGCAACGGGCTCAGGATCCGCCACAAGACGTGCGCGATCGGAAGCACGTGCGACGGCTGCCATGCTGCCGCGGCACACGGCGACGCCGTTCGCTGGAAACGCGCTGCATCGATGGAAGCATGCGTTGCCTGCCACCTCGACAGCACAGCTCCTGTGGCGTGTGACACGTGCCACGAGCTCAAGACCGCCGCTGAGCGTCTCAAGAAGCAACCGTGGGCGGATACTCATTCGACCGGGTGGGAGACCTCCCACGGCCTCGACGAACTGCGCTACTGTCGCACGTGTCATCCTGCGGATTTCTGTACCACGTGCCACGGGGTTGCACTGCCGCACGGCGCCGAATTCCCGGCACGGCACGGCGCGGAGGCACGCAAGATCGATAGCACGTGCCTCGACTGCCATGATCGCACCGCATACTGCGATGCATGCCATGGCGTCGAGATGCCTCATCCGACCGGGTTCCTCGCCGAGCATGGCACCGCAGCCCGTGGTCCTGCCGACGCACGATGCCTTAAGTGCCACCGACAGTCCGATTGCGACAGCTGTCACGATGCCCACGTGCAGGCGTCAGGATCGTCCAGCGGAACACCCGCAGTCCAGGGAGGCGACTGAGAGTGAGTCTTCCCGCGCTGTTTGAGTCATTGCGGCAGCTGATTGCCAACCCGACTTCAAACGTAGCTGCGGCGTCGCTCGCGCTCGCGGTCGCCGTGGTCTTCGTGCTCGTCATCGCGGTCATAATCATGATCTTCATCGTGCGTCCAAGAGGGTCCTCGCCCGAAGCGCCGACGGCCTCCGAGACAGCAGGCGCCGATCCGGATGAGCACGCATTCGTGTCGGCCCTCCGTCGTCGCAGAGCGGCCATCATCGCACTGCTGGGCATCATCGCTATCGCCGCGATGTACATGTCAAGCGGGACGAACTCGTACTGCGCCTCCACGTGCCACAGCATGGGTGACGCCTCCGAGTCCT
>CAZGNF010000059.1:0-11760 GCA_964527045.1 uncultured Coriobacteriaceae bacterium
GAAGCGGTGCTGCGCGAGCGTCGCCGCGTTCATGGCGCCGGCGTCGGCCGCGGGATCAGCGGCGTCAGCCTCGCCGAGAAACTCCTCGCGCACGTGGCGCGCCAGGCCCTCGAAGAGCGCCTCCTCGAGGTAGCCGAGGTCTCCGCTTGCGACGTCATCGAAGAGTGCGCGCATCTTACCGATGAGCTCGTCGTCGGTGATCTGCTCGAGCGACTCGTTCTTGACCTCATAGAAGAGCTCCTGCAACTCAAGGACGGTCTCGACGAACGTCTCCTGAGACACATACGGCGAGCCCGCGAACGACAGCACCAGGTCCTTCACCACGCCGCCACCGAACTCGATGCGCCCGGCGCTCTTGAGCGCGTCGCGCCGCCCCATCACAAGCGCCTGCGTATCCTCTGCCGAGAGAACCAGGCCGTACCCGGCGATCACCGGGTTGCAGGATTCCAGCTCCTGCACCGCCACCGCACGCTGGATCTGCGTGGGGTCTTCTCCGAATGGAATGATCATTCGCCTCACCTCGAATACGTTGTTATACACCGCTTCTGAGGCGAATACAGGACTCGAAATCGAGGCCGAATCGTGCTATGGTGTTAGTAGAGGTCAGGGGGTCTGGCCTCGTCTTTTGTTTCCGGGGGACGATTGCGGACTCGTCAGGCGCGAAGTGCGAAGACGATGTAGATGAGATAGACGCAGTTCACCAACACGGTGCCCCAGAAGATGGTACGGAACGGCTGCTTCCTCGTCTTGTGCCTGAACAGATGCCGCGCGACCAGCGCGCCGGGCCACCCTCCCAAGATGGCGAACAGATGCAGCATGTTCTCGGGAACTCGTTCGCCGCCGCGCTGTGCTTCCGTCTTGTCGATGTAGTAGATGGCGAAGAGAAACGCGCTAGCGCCGGCGCAGATGCCGAAGACCAGCGGAGGCGCCACGAGAGACAGCAAGCCAAGGAAGGCTGCTGCGATCGCGACGGCACCGAGAACACCACGCGGCTCGGCGCTCTCGTGATGCACGTTATACGCGTGGGGGGCGCTCGTCGCGGTCAGGAAGCATACCCGTGACGCACGCGGACGCCCACGCTCGTCTTGCGCGAGCTCGTACGTGGCGAGATCCAACGCTTCGGGCCGACGTTTGTCACGCGGGAACTCACTCACGTGCGCGAAGACACGTGAGCCACCGCCGAGCGGCTCGATGAACCCGAACCCCCGGTCGTCATTCCACTCTATTAGTCGGCCTTGTTGCATCGCTACTCGGGCTCGTCCGCACTGGCTGCACCAGACTCGCTGGACTTGGTTTCGAACCAGACATCGAATGCATGCGCGACCGCTGCGTCGATTTCCTCGACAGAACCTCGAAGCTGCTCCTCCGACAAGACCACGACGGCGAGTCTTCCTCCGCGGCGAGCGGTCTCACGCCCGAGTCTACTGGCCAAGCTTCTGACAGCGTCCTCATCGTTCTTTGCCGCAGCCAGAAGCTCACGTGTCTCAGGATTTGTCGCAAGCCAGAAGGAGCCCGCCTGCAGGAATCTTCCACCCTGCCATGGACCGAGTCCTCGAGCCGGATACATCGGCTCATCGGCCAGCTGGGCGCGCGGCTCAAGAACGGACCGATATCGCAGGAGCGCACTCTCAGCCAGAACCACGGCCATACTGGCATCTCTGATCGACCCCAGCAGTGGGAGAATCGACTCGGTGAACGACCGAGTGATGCTGCGAGCCCCCGACGCAGTCTGTCGGGCTTCTGTATTCGTCAGTTCGACGTTGGCGACTCTGATAACGGGCCAGTCAGGTGAGAAGTCGGAGAACCTTTGCCCATCAAGGGGCTCGAAGGGTTGCCCGGGTACCGATTCGCCGATGGATTCACTGCACGTTGCCACCCACTCCCTGCGGTCCATGCTGCTATGCACTCTTTCAAGGGAAAGGGCCACGCGGAGCACCCCACCCGGGCCTCCCCAGGATGAACTCACCCATGCCGCGATACGGAATTCGGTACCGACCTCATCGTCTCCGATAGTGATACAAGCCCAAGGTGCCTGCGGAAAAGGCGCGTTGCCTCCACTCTCGTAAACAGCGGCGTCGACGCGGTGCTCGGAGGTCACCTCCCGCACGGCTGTCTCCATGGCTGGCGCGGACTGATTGATTACCTGCGTGATTGCCTCGGCGTACGCGGCCCGCGCCTCTTCAAGGACGCCCAGCTTGGACTCATATGCCTGAACAAGATCGGTCCACATCCTTAGTACCTCCCGTTCGTGGGATCGATGGCCTGTCTCCGCAGAAGCTGGGAGAGCCTGGTGGCGACCTCTACATCCGAAAACAGAGCGTCCGCCTCGACTAAGTGCTCGATCTCGCGTGCTCGATTCGGCATCGGGTCCGGGTCGAGATCGCTCACAATCAAGCCGTATATCACTCGATCCCAGAAGGATAGCCCAGGCTCAACAACGAGCCGTCTCAGCGCTTCGCCCAGTTGCGCGTGCGTCAACGAGCCATCCCATCCACATGGGGTGGCACGCTTGTTTGGCGCTAGCAAGTACGCTCGGCTCTCGCGCTCGCCCGCCCACGCCCTGGCTACCTCAAGGTAGTGGGAGTACTGATCGAACCCGCTCTCCGGAGAGTAGACCTTGTTCTCAATAAGGACGACCGTGTTCTTCGTCCCGATAAGCAAGTCCGGCTGTCTGCTGGTGATTTCGTAGTCGGGCGTGGACTCACACCAAACTGCTACGTTCGACCTTCGCTCGATGTCAGCCTCCAGGGCGGGGTAATCCAGTAGCTTGGCGAGCGCTCCCAGTCCCATGAAGGCTGCCGCCCCTCTGTACTCCGGGTTGAGCATCCAGCCGAGGACCTGGTTCATCGGGACTTCAAGATGGGAGATGCCGACGAGCTGCCTAAGCGAAGGGGGAATTCCTAGCAAGAGACGAGAAGCGGCTTCGTTGCGAATCTCTGACGCGCGGAGCGCGAACACGCCCTCGCAGGCCACTGCGGCTTCCAGTAGGTCTTCGCGTTGTTGCGCAGCACGCTGGTCGAGAGCGATCTCGATCTGTTTCGCCGCTGCGAGGATATCGTAATGCGATGCCATGGGCCGATCTTCTCCCAAGCCCCTGCTCCTCCTTGGTAACCCCACACGATGCTCAACGCGTTGCGCTGTGTCCCGCTCAGGTGTTTGTGGATAGCCTACCAACGAAGGGAGTCGGGTTGATCCGCGGGTTAGGTGGGCCATCCTACGCCTTGCTGTCTCCGATTACCTTGATCAGGAAGTCCACTGCACGCTGATTGTAGATGCTCGGCGTGGCTGCGGGGATGTGACCCATCTCGCGGAAGCGGTCCTCTTGGCTCTTGTTCCGGAAGTTGTAGGCCGAGTAGAGTGCGTTGTTCTTCAAGTCGTTGTCCGCGATCGCCCGCCATACATCGTGCTGGGAAGCCGCAAGACAACCTGCGCAGACAGTCGCAGCGAGTTCGGTCGCTGAAAGCGGGTACTCCTTCGTTAGATTCTGCTTCACATGCTTGACGACCTCCACCGACTCAACCGGAACAACGTCACCAACCAGCTTGAGCGTCGGTGCGCCCGCCCGCTCCTGGAACTCCCCCTCACGAACGAAGCTCAACTTGTTTGCAAGCTCCTGGTCTACGACCAGAATCTGTGAGTCGCCTTTCTCTATGAGCCCGTTCTCCGTGTCCAAGATTGCAGCATTCTGAGGCCCCGCGCGACCGATCTTCCCCATGAGATCGAGCCAATGTCGGTTGTTCTGTTCGATGCGCTGGTTGATGATTGACTCGAGCTCCGCCGATTGGATTCGCTGAGTTCTCCCGCCGTAGCGGTAGTACACTTCACCGTTCTTGATCGCATGGTCCTTGCCTTCGACCTTCCGAGCAATGATGGGCTTGCAGCGCGACTCATACACGCGGAAGACCCCGAAGACCTTCCCCCGGTGCTCGATCGTAGCCTGATCCCACACGATCTCAGCGGAGTAGACCTCCAGAAGGAAGCCGCTGATACGCTCAGGGTCGATCTTCTCGAATTGCGTGCGGGATGAGCGCGACATCCCGGCCAGGTCTCGCGGCTTGTCCTTGACGCCGAAGATGAGATAGCCACCGCGGTTGTTCGCGAATGCGGCGAAGTCGCGGAAGTAGTCAGCGAGCCCAGCGAGGTTGAATTGCTCCTTGAACTCCAGCTCTTGGCCCTCCCGATGATAGAGACGCCCCTGCCGCGTTCGAAGCAGTTCACGGACTATGGTCTCATCGATCACGCGTCACAACACCTCCTGGCGACATGGGCGATAGGTACGCTGAGGCAGCGCATGCCCGCCCCTAGAAGTCGATCTCCACCCAGCCCGCCGACAACAGCTCCGCCTGCTCGATCACGGTGTCCGTGGCGGCCCTTTGCATGTCCGGCGGGTATCCGTACTTGCGCAGTAGTCGCTTCACCGTCACGCGCATCTCTGCGCGCACCGTTTCCTTCACCGTCCAGTCGATCTTCGCCTTGCCCCGGACCTCGCGTACCAGCTCGGCTGCAAGCATCTTGAGCTTGTCGTCACCCATGATTGCGACAGCGCTTTCGTTGGCGACCAGCGCGTCGTAGAAGGCGACCTCGTCGTCGCTGAGGCCGAGCTCCTCGCCTCGGCGCTGGGCCTCCTGCAGTTGCTTGGCGAGCTCGATGAGTTCCTCGATGACCTGTGCCGCCTCGATCGCACGGTTCTGGTACTTGCGGATCGAAGCATCGAGCAGGTCCGCGAAGGAGCGCGCCTGAACGACGTTCTTCCTGAAGCGCACTCGAATCTCGTCGTTCAGCAACCGCCGCAGGGTCTCCACCGCCAGGTTCTTCTGCGGGAGATGCCGGACTTCTTCGAGAAACTCATCGGACAGGATCGATATGTCCGGCCGATCGAGTCCGGCTGCGGCGAAGATGTCGATGATGCCATCTGAAACAACGGCCCTGGAGACGAGCTGCCGTATGGCACCTTCGACGTCGCCCCCGGCGCCCGGCATGGGGCCGTCACCTTTGCGCAGAGCAGCGGCGATCGCTTGGAAGAACGCAACGTCATCCCGTATCGCAAGAGCTTCTAAGGACGGAACCGAGAGCGCGAAGGCACGTGACAGCTCGGCCTCGACCTGCAGGAGCCGCTGCTTGCCGTCGGTCTGGCCTAACACCTGCTCGAGCGCCGCGCGATTGATAAGCGTCAGCTTCTCGTGTGAGGCCGCCGTCTTCCACTCGCTCCAGTCGAACGAATGCATGATGCCGCATGCGACCTCATGCTTTTCGAGCATGACGGCGATGGCTTCGCTCTGGTCGAGCGTCGTCGTGCCCTTGCCTCCGCCGTCGGTGTAGGCGGCGAGCGCACGTTTCAGCTCGTCCGCCAGACCGAGGTAGTCGACCACCAGTCCGCCGGGCTTGTCCTTGAACACGCGGTTGACCCGGGCGATGGCCTGCATGAGGCCGTGACCCTTCATCGGCTTGTCGACATACATCGTATGGAGCGACGGCGCGTCGAAACCCGTGAGCCACATGTCGCGCACGATCACGATCTTGAACCTGTCGGCCGGATCCTTGAAGCGATTGGCGAGCGCCTCACGACGGGCCTTGTTGCGGATGTGGCCCTGCCATTCGAGCGGGTCGGAGGCCGAGCCAGTCATCACGACCTTCAGCGCGCCATCAGCATCATCTTCTGAGTGCCACTCGGGGCGCAGCCTGATGATCTCGTCGTACAGTTCGACGGCGATGCGGCGGCTCATGACAACGACCATCGCCTTGCCGTCCATCACCTCTTGCCGGCTCTCGAAATGCGCGACGAGGTCGGCGGCGATTGCCTCGAGCCGCTTGCGTGTCCCCGCTATCGCCTCGAGTTGCGCCCACTTGGACTTGAGCCGCTCGCGCTTCTCGACCTCTTCGCCCTCGGTCACTTCCTCGAAGTCGGCATCGAGGTGTGGCCGCAGGTTCTCATCAAGTTCCAGCTTGGCCAGCCGGCCCTCGTAGTAGATAGGCACCGTCGCGCCGTCATCTACCGCCCGCTGGATGTCGTACACGGAGATGTAGTCGCCAAAGACCGCCTGCGTGTTCTTGTCGGTCTGTTCGATGGGAGTCCCTGTGAATCCGATGAACGACGCGTTCGGCAGCGCTTCACGCATGTGCCTGGCGAAACCGTCGATGAAGTCATACTGGCTGCGGTGCGCCTCATCCGCGATCACGACGATGTTTGAACGATCCGAGAGCAGCGGGTGGTCCCCGCCGCGTTCATCCGGGAAGAACTTGTGCACGGTGGTGAAGACGACGCCGCCTGCCTCGCGGGTGAGCTTGGCGCGCAGGTCCTGACGGTCCTGCGCCTGCTCCGGCGGTTGGCGCAGAAGCTCCCGACAACGCGAGAAGGTGGAGAAGAGCTGGTCGTCAAGGTCGTTTCTGTCGGTGATCACGACGACGGTCGGGTTCCGCATGAACGGATCAGCGACCACTCGCCCGGCGTAGAACGCCATCGTGAGTGACTTGCCGCTCCCCTGCGTGTGCCAAACCACGCCAATGCGCCGGTCGCCGAGCAGCCCTTCGCTGTCGCCGGCGGATGGTTCTGCAGCCAGCAGCGCGTCATCCATTGCCGCGCTTGCCCTGAGAGTCTCGTCGAGCGCCCGGTTCACCGCATGGAACTGGTGGTAACCCGCGATCTTCTTCGAGATGCCCGCATCGCCACTATCCTCGAACACGATGAAGTGCCGCACGAGATCGAGGAAGCGCCGCTTGTCGAACATACCGCGCACGAGAACCTCGAGTTGGGGCATCCACTCCGGTGCCAGCGTCTCGCCCTCGATGGTCTTCCAAGGCATGAAGCGCTCGGCACCCGAGGTGATGGTGCCGGCCTGCGCGACGAGTCCGTCCGAAACGACGAGGATCTCCGAGAAGCGCATCAACGACGATATCTGCGCCTTGTAGGTCTGGAGCTGGTTGAACGCCTGGTGGATATCGGCCTGAGGGTCTGCTGCGTTCTTGAGTTCGAACACCGCAAGCGGGATGCCGTTCACGAACGCGACGACGTCTGGCCTGCGGAGGTGGTCGCCGTCCTTGACGCTGTATTGGTTGGCTACCAACCAGTCGTTCGCCTCGGGGTCGCCAAAGTCGATGAGCTGGGCCTGTACGTACCCGACCGAACCGTCAGCGCGCCGAATCTCGATGGGAACGCCGTCGACGACCATTCGATGGACTTCGCGGTTCACCGCCACGAGTGAGGGGCCAGCCACGCCGACTACCTTGCGAAGCACTTCACCGACTGCGCCAGCATTGAGTTCGGGATTGAGCGTTGAGACCGCACGCCTGAGCCGCTCGACGAGCACGACTGCCGAGTAGTCCACTCGCTCGGGAGCTTCACCATCCGGGGCTATCGTAGGACCGTTGACGACGTACCAGCCGAGGTCGTGGAAGTAGTGAAGTGCGGCCTCTTCGACGTCCGATTCATACAGCCACGAGCCGTCCATCACGACCCCTCCTCGTCCTGCATCGCGGGGACTTCGACACGCCCGTCCAGAAGTGGGGGCAGAAGCGCATCCCGAATCTCGCGGAGCGTGTCGCTCTCGGACTCAAGCTCGTCACGCCGCTCGAGCATGGGATGTACGACCGAGTCGAACGCAGAAACCAGCGCCTTGGGCGGTACGACAACACCAGGCACCGAGAGTGCATCGGGGGACAGGTGATTGACCGTGGTGCCATTGGCGTATCCGACAACGATTCGGTGGAACCGCGGGTCCCGCAGCATCATGTACAGATAGCGGATGCTCAGCGGGCTGTTCGGCTTGGGCTGAACACGGAACAGGTCAGCGCTGAACACCGACTCCTCACCGAAGCACGTTGGAACGATTGCTGGCGAGCCGATCACCTCGAGATTCTGCGTCACGTCTACGTTCGCAACGAGTAGGTCGCCCGCCCGTACACGATTCCGCTCTTTGTACGCCCCAGTGAACCACTTGAGTCCTGAGGGCTGGTAGCCGCGCGCAAAGCTAATCGAGTTGAGGTTGTGCATCGGCAAACCCTCGCCGAGCTCACCCAGACCCGCGCTCGTGTAGCTCAGCCCGCGAACCGAATCGACATGCTCGCCCAGCCGCTCGACCTTCCAGCCTTCCGGCAATTCCTCACCGCCGGATGGCCACGCATGCTTCGCTGGCTCGACGAACCACATCCTGAACAGCGTCTGCGCGATGTCATCGAGCGACTCTGCCATCCGCCGGTTCAACTCGATCTTGTCGTCCAGCGACGCGAGAATGCCCGCGATCGACTGCTGCTCTGCGGGTGAAGGCACCGGGAAGCTGAGTGCGGCCGCGTAATCCCACTTGGCCCGAGGCATCTTCGTGCCTTCGGAGGCTCTGACAATCGGCTCCAGGAAGCCGGGGGATGCCATCAAATAGAAGAGGTAGTCCCGATCGACCCCCGGGCGCGGCCGCACAACCCAGATATCCGTTGAGCAGATGCCGTCGAAGCGAGCGCGGACCACCTTCCGGAAGTAGGGCCGCAACTTCCCGAACAGTATGTCGCCTTCGCGGAACCGGCTCTTGAGGCTGCTGGCATCCTCGGCTACGCCAATGCCTGTCAGCTGAAGCGTCCCCTCACCGATGTGCTCGAGACCGACGTACGGGAGTCCGGCGGCGTTCTCCGGATGCACAGTCTCCCGATTCAGCGACGCCAGGCTAGCGAACGGCTCCTCCCGCCACCTAGAGCCCATAGCCGATCGCCTCCAGTTTCGAACGGATGTCTTCATCCAGGTGGGCAGCCTCGCTCATCTGCTCCGCAAGCTGTGCGGTTAGCCGCGCCATCTTCTCATCGAGGGGCTCGCCGTCTTCCTCGATGTCGGGCGCTCCAACGAAGCGCCCAGGGGTCAGCACGTGTCCGTGTTCGCGGATCTCCGTGATCGGGACGGACTTACAGAAGCCGGGCACGTCAGCGTAATCGTCGTCCGCGCCAGGGTCACCGCGCCACGCATGGTAGGTGCCGGCGATCAGCGCAATGTCCTCGGCGGTCAGCTCGCGATGTGTGCGGTCGACCATGGCCCCAACATCACGAGCGTCGATGAATAGAACCTCGCCCCGGCGGTCGCGCAGCCGGTTGTTGTGCTTGTCACGCGCGAGGCACCATAAACACACCGGTATCTGCGTCGAGTAGAAGAGCTGCCCCGGCAAGGCGACCATGCAGTCGACGAGATCGGCCTCGACGATGTTCCTGCGAATCTCACCTTCGCCCGACTGACTGGAGGACATGGACCCGTTAGATAGTACGAAGCCAGCCGTGCCAGTCGGAGCCAGGTGCGACACGAAATGCTGCACCCACGCGAAGTTGGCGTTGCCCTTCGGGGGCACCCCGTACTGCCAGCGACGATCGTCCTTGAGAAGCTCGCCGTTCCAGTCCGAATCGTTGAACGGAGGGTTGGCCAAGACATAGTCGGCCTTGAGGTCAGGGTGACCATCCGCGTGGAAGGTGTCCCCGTGCGCGATGTTCGCCTCGATCCCGCGGATGGCCAGGTTCATCTTCGCGAGTCGCCACGTTGTGTAGTTTGACTCCTGGCCATAGACGCTGATGTCCCCGACGCGGCCGCCGTGCTCCTCGATGAACTTCTCGGACTGCACGAACATGCCGCCCGATCCGCAACACGGGTCGTAGACACGCCCCCTATACGGGGCGAGCATCTCTACGAGCAACCGCACGACGCACTGTGGAGTGTAGAACTCGCCGCCCTTCTTACCCTCGGCTGATGCGAACTGAGACAGGAAGTACTCATAGGTGCGCCCGAGCACATCCTGGCTCCGGCTCGCTCGGTCGCCCACGGTGATGTTGCTGACCATGTCGACGAGCTGGCCGAGGCGGGACTTGTCCAACCCGGGTCTCCCGTAGTCTCGCGGAAGCACCCCGCGCAGCGAGGCGTTATCGCGCTCAATGGCCAACATGGCCTCGTCGACGACCTGCCCGATGGTGGGCTGTTTCGCAGCGTCTTTCAGCATCGGCCAGCGCGCGTCCTTCGGCACCCAGAACACGTTGGCCGCACGATACTCATCCGGATCCTCAGGATCCGCGAGCGCGTCCTGTTGAAGCTTCGCGCGCTGCTCCCCGAAGGCATCCGAGATATACTTCAGGAAGAGCAGTCCTAGGACGACGTGCTTGTACTCGGCTGCGTCCATGCTCCCGCGCAGCGCATCAGCGGCCTTCCACAACTGCGCCTCGATGGGGAGTACCGCGCGAAGCTGCTGGAGCGGCCTGAACTTCTTGCCGCGCGCTGCCAGCCACGTCTCCACCTCATCGGCATCGAACAGAGCTACCGCTGCATCCGCCGGCGAGATCGGAGATGGGAAAGCGTCGGGGAGCCTGTCGCCGGTCTTGGAATCCTTAGCTGGATAGCGCTCTCGCCAGTTCGACACTGCCGAGAGGCCGACACCGGCCATGTCTGTGATTTCCTGCAAGGTTACGGTCTTGACCGCCGCGGCCAGTGACGTGGACTTGTCCTGGTTGACACGATCTTCGGTGCTCATTAGGCGACCTTCCTCAATGCTGCCTCACCAATCGGCTCAGGCAGATCCGGTATGCGAACAACCGTCGTGGCCACGCGAGCAAGGCTTGCAGACAGCGACGACTCCCTCGACACGACGGTGACACTGACACCGCCGAGACGCAGCGACACGACGAGAGTAGTGAAGATATGGTCCCCGGACGCGATTACAACTTCGTCGAAGCGCCGGGTGACATCGGAGGCATCCGCCGCTCCGATGAGCTCGCGGTCCGCTCCGTCGAACCCGCGACCAATTAGGATTCGGGCCTCGGGGGCTGCATCGTGGACCGGGAGTGCCAGCTGCGGGCTGCAGGCAACTACCACGTGGTCTGGTGGCTCCAATGCGATTGCCTCGCGATACTCCTGCATCGCGGCTGATACCGCGTCGTCGCCGGCGTGCGAGCCCCCACACAGATTCTCGACGTCCACGAGATGGAGCGTACGACCCTCCGGGACCCATAGGGCCGTGCGACGCCCCGGAACACATACTGCACTGCTCATGAAGGCCACCCCTCACCTACTGTGAACTGACTTCACGGCAGATTCTACACGTGAACCGACTTCACAGTCAAGCGGTGTTGTGAAACTCTTTCACACCGGCTGTGACCGACCGGCGGCTCTTGGCGATCGGCCCTTGTTGGGTCACTGGTTGCGCACCTACGCCCGTGAACAAATGATCACATCCATGTTGGTGACCAAGAGTTCCAGATGCATGATGCGTTTCTTGATGCTGGCTTCCTCGATTTCTCGGATTCGTCCAAGGGAGTTGTAGTCCCCGGCATGCGCAATGTCATGTCGTCGCTCTATCAGCTTTCCAACAGAGGTCTTGAGTGACTTGCGCCCGGATCTCGATTGCGCACGATCTGTGATGTTCTTTAGTCGATAGTTGAGGAAGAGCTGGTCGATCACCTCGAATCGCTGCGTTGTGTAGCGCGCATACTGCCGCCGAATCAAGTTGGCGATGCGGCGGTAAGGACGCTCCATTGTGATCAGTTGCAGCGCTTCGCGCGTGTCAAGACCGGCCTCATGAAGCAACGCGACGAGGGACTCATCCGGCTTGTACCTCTTCAGGTATGTGACGAGCCGCTCGGCAAAAACATCTGTCACATAAGTATCGAGTGCCGCGACCGCCAGTACGACAGCGCCGCGCAAGATGTCCTTCGATGGCGCTGGAATCCCAGACGAGATGTGCAGCGCATGCAGGGTAGAGTAGTTGTCCGCAAGATTCTCACAACGCGCAATCGTCTTCTTGAACTTCACATAGG
>CAZGNF010000060.1:0-11682 GCA_964527045.1 uncultured Coriobacteriaceae bacterium
GAGCAGCGTGCGTGTGGTGATAGCGCCGATGTAGCCAGCGCCGCCGGTGACGAGTACGCGCATGATCCTCCTCGTGGAGCTACCACTTGAACTGCTGGTGTGCCGGACTTCTCGCCAGTGATCATCATACTGGAAGCACGAAGCCCGGGTGTCTGATGACACCCGGGCTTCGCATCTCAGGCGGACGGCATATGCGCCGCCTCGTCGTCGTGTGGAGAGCTACCTGGGAAGAACGTACCCGTAATCCGCGAGCACAGACTTCGGGAACTCAAATCGCACGGTCATGAGCGGATCGACGACCTGGCAGAACTTCAGGTTGCCGACCAGGCTCATCAGGAGCGCGGCGTCGTTGTTGGGGAAGCCGGCCACCTTCGTGAGGAACTCGTGCATCATGCCGAGCGTCATCTTGTACGCGGCATCCACCGTCTCGGCGGATCCGATGACCGCGACGATGTCGTCGTTCTCGATGAACGGCGTGGGCAGGCCAGGAATCGCGACGACCTGCGGGGTAAGGCGCACCTCGCCGGGGGTCTCGGCACCGCAGATGACGACTTCGCCGTCACCCATGACGGCATGCATGTCACCGCAGCCGAAGAGCGCGCCTTCGACACCGACGGTGAGGTACAGGCTGGAGCCGCTGGTGACCAGCGTGCAGTCCATGTTGCCGCCGTGGATGCCCGGCGTGCTGTTGGGGATCACACCCTCGGCAGGAGCGACGCCGATGACGCCGAGCATCGGGTTCTGCTTCACGACGACCTTGTCCTTGAAGACGACGGTGTCGCCGCGATGCTCCACGATGACGGTCTCTTCCTCGGTGATGAAATCGCCGAGTGCGCCAACCTGCGGGACCGCGACCATGACCGAGGGTCCCGTCGCTTTGACCTCGTGCAGATCGATACGGAGCAAGTCGCCGGGCTTGGTGCCTTCGATGAAGACCGGGCCGGTGGCCGGGTTCGTGATCGACCAGTCGAGCGTCTCGAGCGTGTCGGCCGTGGTCTTGAGCTGGCCGCTGAAGCAATCGTGGGTGGTCAGGCGCACTTCCTCGCCCTGGGCCACGCGAACGACCGGCTCGGTGTCTGGAGAGAACGCGAAGAATGCCTTGTCACGCGTCAGTTCACACGCCATCTTCGACCTCCTTGGTCACGTTCGGCTTGTTGCGCTTAAAGAGCGGCCACCGAAGCTCTTGTCCGCCGACCACGCCACCCGGTCGCCAGATGAGGACGACGATCATGAGGATCGCCATGACCGCCTCGGTAAGGCCGTAGACTTCGAACGAGAGCAGGTGCGCGTTGTTGATGGTGCCTTCGACCTGACGCAGCAGCTCTCTGCCCGCCGTCACGAAGACGGTGCCCATAAAGGCTCCAGAGATACTCCCGGATCCGCCGATGACGACCATGCTGAGCAGGATGAACATCTCGGAGATGTAGAACGCCTTCGGTGAGAACGAGGTGATGAAGTGCGCCCACACGCCGCCGGCGAGGCCGGCAACGAGCGCGCTCGTGATGAAGCCGTAGTAGCGGACGCGCACGACGTCGATGCCGATGGACATGGCGGCGTAGCGGTCGTCGCGCGACGCACGCAGGCGCAGGCCCAGGCCCGATTCGCGGAACCAGTACGCGACCACAAGTGCGATCAGCGCGCCGATGAGCGCCACGGTGAGCGTGGTGAATTCAGGCACGCCGAAGAACGTGCGCGGCCCGTTGGTGACGTTGTCCCACTGGGTCATGATCACGTGGAAGACGATGAGCGTCGCGAAGAGCGTGATAACGCCCACGAAGTCCGAGAGACGCATGAGCGGGTAGCCGATGATCGCCGCGAGCAGCGCGGCAATAAGGCCTCCGACCATGATGGCTGGAATCACCGGCATGTTGAGCTCAACGAGCGCCGGGAACATGTTGGGCACGCCCATGCTCTTCACCATCGGCGCAGTAGAGAGGATGCCGGACGCGTATGCGCCCACGCCCACGAATCCGATGTGCACCCAGTTCAGGATGCCCGAGTTGCCCATGAACATCTGCAGGCCGAGCACCATGATGAGGCTCACACAGAAGTAGGTGTAGACGTTGAGCAAGAGCGACGAGCCGAACATGTTGACGCCGATACCCACGAGCACGACCGGAATCATGATCATCGGCAGCGCCGAGTGCTTCTGAGCAAGTTTGAGGAAGCGCGCGAAGAGGCTCATCCGACACGCTCCTCGGTGTAGCCGCCCTTGATGATGCCTTCGGGGCGGAAGAGCAAGAACAGCACGACGATCACGAACATGAACGCGTCGCGGTAACTGATCATGCTCGCGGGAAGCGTGATGCTCAGCACGTTGAAGAGCAGGCCGTACACGAACCCGCCCACGACCGCGCCGGTGGGGCTATGCATGCCACCCATGACGACCGCGATGAATGCGATCAGCAGCGGGGCGGAGCCCGTGACCGGGTCGACCGATGCCGAACGCCCGATCCAGAAGATGGACGCGATGCCGGCAAGCAGGCCGCTGATGATGAACGCCGCCGAGATGACCAGGTTCGCCGGCACGCCCATGAGGCGCGTGGTGGTGAACTTATCGGCAGCGGCACGCATGGCCATCCCGAGCACCGTCTTCTTCATGAGCAGCGACAGCAGGATGACGACGGTGATGGTCGTGCCGATGATGAGCAGGTTGCGAACCGGCGTTGTCGCTCCGGCGATGTTCACCGTCTGCGAGAAGATCGGCGGCAGCTGGACGGCACGCGCACGCGGCGAGACCAGGATGAGCACCGCGTTTTGCAGGAAGATGCTCACCGCGAAGGACGTGACGATGAGCGCGTTGGCTGACTTGTTGCGCACCGGCCGGAATGCCGCAAGCTCCGTGAGGTAGCTCGTGAGCACCGCGGCCGCCACACCGAAGAGCATCGTCGCCCACCACGGCATGTGCAGCACCGTGGCCGAGAAGTACAGGCCGTACCCGGCGATCATGATGTACTCGCCATACGCGAAGTTGACGAGCTTCAGGATGCCGTAGACGAGCACAAGGCCCAGCGCAAGGAGCGCGTAGAGGCTCCCCAGACTGAGCGTGTTGATCATGAATTCGAGATCGATCACAGTGGCACCTCACAGGGAGCGGCGTCGTCGCCGCCGAAGTAGACGGACGCGATGTCGACCTTGCGTTTGAGGTCCTCGGCGGTGCCGGCGAAATCGACCTCGCCGTTCGCCAGCAGGTACGCGCGGTCCACGATCTCCAGCGCACGTTCGGCGTTCTGCTCCACCAGCAGGATCGTGGAGCCCATCTCGCGCAGGCGCTTGATGAGCACGAAGATGCCGTCCGTCATTGCGGGCGACAAACCGAGAGACGGCTCGTCGAGCATGAGGAGCTTCGGGTGGGCCATCATCGCCCGGGCGATCGCGAGCATCTGCTGCTCGCCACCCGAAAGCAGGCCGCCAGCCTGGCCGAAGCGCTCCTCCAGGATCGGGAAGAGCTCGAAGATCTCCTTCAGGTCCGCCTTGTAGCGGTCGCGCTGGTGCGAGACGAACGCGCCCAGTCGCAGGTTCTCCTCGACTGTGAGCTGGCCGAAGATCTCGCGGCCTTCCGGCACAAGCGACAGACCGCGCTTCACGATGGACTCCGGCGTGCGGTTGGTGATCTCCGTGCCGAGGAATGTGACGGTCCCCTTCACCGGGCGCAGAACGCCGGTGATCGACTTGAGCGTCGTCGACTTGCCTGCGCCATTCACGCCGAGGAGGGCGACAAGCTCGCCCTCGTTCACCTCAAGCGAGATGCCGTGGAGCGCACGCACGACGCCGTATGACGCCATCAGGTTCTCTACAGTCAGCATCGGCATCGTCACGCACTGCTCCCTAGGTAGGCGGTGACGACTTCCTGGTTCGATCTGACCTCGGCAGGTGTGCCCTCGGCAATGGTCTTGCCGTAGTTGAGCACGTGCAGCCGCGGACAGAGATTCATCATGAGTCGCATGTCGTGCTCCACGACCACCAGTCCAACGTGGTACTTGGACGGGATCTCGCGGAGCAGCTCCATCAGCAGGTCGGACTCGTCTTCGTTGAGTCCGGCTGCGGGTTCGTCAAGAAAGAGGAACTTGGGATCCATCGCAAGCGCGCGAGCGATCTCGAGCTTGCGCTGGTGACCGAAGGGAATCTCCGCGCCGAGCACGTCGGCCCACTCGGTGAGGCCGAAGTCCTCGAGCAGCGTGCGTGCGATACCCGCTGCCTTGCCGCGCGGGTGGCCCATGCTGACCGAGGCGACCTCGACGTTCTCGAGCACGGTGAGCTCGCGGAAGAGTCGGATCGTCTGGAACGTACGGGAGATCCCGGCGCGCGCAACGCGATGCGGTTTGCGTCCCGAGGTCTCGTAACCGTCAACGCGCACCGTGCCGCTCGTGGCGGGCAGCAGGCCGGTCACGACGTTGATGAGCGTGGTCTTGCCGGAGCCGTTCGGGCCGATAAGGCCCAGGATGTCGCCTGTCTTCACGGTGAAGCCGACGTCGTCGACGGCCTTCAGACCGGCGAACGACTTGCAGAGATGCGCGACTTCAAGCGTGCTTTGCTGTGTGTCCTCGTGTGGTTCCATTCACCCCTCCAGGGGTTGGACCTGAATCGCTGCAGTGCAGTTCAGCCCAGGGGAGAGCCCGCGAACGGACTCCCCCCTGGCGTCATTCGATACGTGGTGCGGTAGTGCTTACGGAGCCGGGATCTTCTCGGGAATGACCCAGCCGAGGAACGTCGGCTTGCCTTCCGTGAGCGAGACCATGGCCGCTGCCTTGTTGGGCTCGTGACCGGACGCGGCATCGGACCACTTCAGCTGACCGGTGAACAGGTCGAACGTGGTGGTCTCCATGACCTTGGCCACCTCGGCACCATCGGTGCTGCCGGCCTTCTCCATCGCCTGGGCGATGACCATGACAACGTCGTAACCAGGCATGATCCAGACAGCCTCAGGGGCAGTGCTGAACTTCTTCTCGTACGCGGCCGCGAACGCGCTGTACTTGGGGTTGGCCTCGTCAGAGAGATAGCCGTGCGTGTCGAAGTAGATGTCGCTGCCGTACTGCGTGCCCAGCGCCTCGAAGAGCGACGGATCGTCGTACGAGTCGCCGCCGACGACCGGCTGCGTGACGCCGCTCTCGCGGAGCGTGCGGATCATGAGCGCGAGGTCGGGCATGTAGGAGGAGATGTAGATGAAGTCAGGCTTCTCGGGGAGGGCCTTGATGCGCGCGAGCTGTGCCGAGACATCGGCCTGGCCCTGCGTGTAGGTGTCCTCGAAGATGACCTTGCCGCCAAGCTCCTCGAACCGAATGATGAAGTACTTGGAAAGCGACTTCGTGTAGTCGATGAAGTCGTCGGTGATGACGTACACGGTACGCCAGCCCTTCTCGTTGTACGCGTACTCGGCGGTGACGGCGCCCATGGTGGTGTTCCACATGGAGAGGGTGAACTGCTTGTCACCCAGCGCTGCCGAGCCGTAGAGCGGCGAAGATGCGCACGGCGAGATGCCGACGATGCCGGCCTTCTGCGCCTCGCGGCTTGCCGGACCACCGAAGTCGAAGTCGCTCGGGGCGATGATCGCCTTGGCGCCATCGTCGATGAGCTGCTTGGCGACGTTGCCTACCGTCACCGGGTCGCTCTTGCCGTCGAGCGCGACAAGCTCTACCTGCTTGCCGAGGATGCCGCCATTGGCGTTGAGCTCGTCAACGGCGAGCTGCGCGCCGCGAAGGGCGGGCTCGTCGAGCGGGGCCTGAATGCCGGTCTGGCACAGGGCCGCGCCGATCACGATCTTGTCGCCGTCGGCGCTCGCACCGTCATCCTTGGCTGCACAGCCAGGAAGGATGAGTGCCACTGCCAGCACCAGACATACCACTGCTCCCAATCGTTTCATACCGTTCCGCCCTCCGTTGTCGCTTTGGACGCTCACCCGCCAGGACTCGCCGCCCGGGCAGATTCCGGTCCCTGTGTCCCGCCTATCCAAGACTCTGACGGTGCCGTATTGCATGACCGTTTCGCCAACAATAACGCATGAAAAACTTGCCGCATAGCATGGATGGGGGCGCGGTTGCTCGTGAAATGCATCACACGCGAATACGGCAGGTTCGTTCACTCAGGGCCAGCGGATGCTCGCTGCTCGGCTAATACGCTCCGCGCGCAAACAGCACTGCTGGCAACGTGCGAGTCATAAGCGAGATGTCGAAGCCGACGCTCCAGTTCTCGATATAGAACAGATCGAGGCGGACCATCTCCTCGAAGGTGAGCGAGGAGCGTCCCGAGACCTGCCATAGGCCGGTCATGCCTGGCGGCACTTCCATGCGGCGCCAGTGGTAGTCGCTGTACTGCACGGTCTCCCCCGGCAGCGGCGGACGCGGTCCGACGAGCGACATCTCACCCTTGAGCACGTTGATGAGCTGCGGGAACTCATCGATCGAGAACTTGCGCATCCACTTACCCACACGGGTGACGCGCGGGTCGTTCTTCATCTTGAAGAGCGGTCCGGTCGCCTCGTTGGCGTCCTTCAGCTGCTTGAGGCGATCATCCGCATCCACGCACATGGAGCGGAACTTGAACATGTCGAACTCGACGGCGCTTTGCCCCACGCGCCGCTGCCGATAGAAGATCGGTCCACACGAATCCATGCGGATCGCGAGCGCGAGCAGCAGCCAGACCGGCAGCCCGACGAGCACGATCGCCGAGGCGACCACGACGTCGAAGATGCGCTTCGCGAGCAGGTTGCCGCGCGAAAGCGACACGGGCTGGATGGTCACGAGCGGGACGCCGGCGATCTCGCGCACCAGCACGCGCGACGTGAGCACATCGAAGAGTCCCGACGACAGGTGAATCGACACGTCCACCCCGCGGAGCTCACCGATCATCCTGGCCAGCACATCGTGGTCGAACGCCGAGGAGGCGACCACAACGGTGTCGATCGCCTGGTCGCGAACGACTTCGCCGAGGTCGCGGGCGGCCCCAAGGCACGGAACCATGTCCGCGCAGTAGTTGAGGGAGAGCACGTCCTCGCGCGACGACTCCACGCAGCCCACCGGCGTGAGCCCGGTCTCGGGGTGCCTGAGCAGGGTGCGGATGATGCCTGCCGCCTCGGCGTTGGAGCCGACAACGAGGGTGCGACGCCGCATCCGGCCGCGACGCCGGTTGCGCGCAAGGAACGCTCGGATACTAGCGCGCCCAACGCTCACGAAGACCACCGCAAGCACGAAAGCCAGCACCGTCCACACGCGAGACAGGCCCGGCGTCTTCATCACGAAGGTGAGGAGGATGAACCCGACGACGCCCATCGCGAGCGCGCGCAAGACGCGGGAGAACTCGCCGGCGCCCCACGTGAGGCGCTCAAGGTCGTACAGCTTCTCCGACCACAAGAAGCCGAGCCAGCCCACCGAGACCGCCAGGGCCACCTCGTAGTACGTGAAGTGCCCCGAGATGTTCTCGAATCCCGCGTAGCTCTCAAGGGTGTGGAAGCGCAGGTAGGTGGCAAGCATCGTTGCCGCCAGCAACGCAGCAGCGTCACTGGCCAGAAGCAGTACCACGACAAGCGTCTTCCGCCGGTCCCGCTCAAGGAACCCGGAGACCTGATCCTCGGTCACGTACGACTCCCCCCGATGTCTACCTAGCTTTGCTGCGCGCCGTTTTCCACGTACCACTTGTAGGTGGACGTGATTCCCTTCTTGAGCCCGATCTTGGGACGCCACCCGAGGCCCAGCAGCCGCGAGTTGTCGAGCAGCTTGCGCGGCGTGCCATCGGGCTTTGACGTGTCGAAGACGATCTCGCCCTCATAACCGACGATCTGTGCGACGAGTGCCGCAAGCTCACCGATGCTGACGTCTTCTCCGACACCGATGTTGAGGATCTGCTCGCCGTCGTACTTGTCCATGATGAAGGCGGCGGCGTCTGCCAGATCGTCGACGTGCAGGAACTCCCTGCGCGGCGTACCGGTCCCCCAGACGGTAACGGTGGGGGCGCCGCTGAGCTTGGCTTCGTGGAACTTGCGGATGAGCGCGGGCAGGACGTGCGACGACTCCAGGTCGAAGTTGTCGCCCGGGCCGTAGAGGTTGGTGGGCATGAGCGAGACGCCGTTGAAGCCGTACTGCTCGCGGTACGCGTCGATCATGGTGAGACCGGCGATCTTGGCGATCGCGTACGCCTTGTTGGTGGGCTCGAGCAGGCCGGTGAGCAGGTACTCCTCTTTGATGGGCTGCGGCGCGAGCTTGGGGTAGATGCAGCTGCTGCCGAGGAAGAGCAGCTTGCGCACGCCGCTACGGTACGCGGCTTCGATGACGTTGGTCTGGATGAGCAGGTTCTCGCGGATGAAGTCCGCGGGGTACGTGCTGTTAGCCAGGATGCCGCCGACTTTCGCCGCGGCGAGGAAGACGTACTCGGGGCGCTGCTGATCGAAGAATTCGTTCACGGCGCGCTGGTCCGTGAGATCAAGCTCGTCGCTGGCGCGTGTGATGATGGTCTCGTATCCCTGACGTTCGATGCGACGCATGATTGCACTGCCAACAAGCCCGCGGTGCCCGGCGACGTAGATGCGGCTCGACCTGATCATGCGTGGGACCTTCCGATGGATGATTTCGTGTTGGCTCAATCTTACGACTTTTGCGACGCGGGCGTACGAGAGTGGGTGCGCGGGCCGGGATGCGGGGGGCCTTTTGGAGGACATCGATGGAATTCGATATGCCGCAGAAGAGGTCCGGTAGCACTCAGTACAGGCACGCATCCAAGATCGACAGCACTTCATCCAGGACCGCAGTTGGCGCCGGCGCGATGAGCTTGGCTCCGCGCGCTCGATAGTCCACGGACTTCACCTGCTCGGCCATGACGACGCCGGTAATCGCCTCGCCCGGTGGAACCTGCACGTGAAACGGGTAGCCGCGGTACGTGTTGGTCACCGGACACACGATGCACATGCCGGTGTGCTGGTTGAACAGGTCGTTGCTCACGACAAGCGCTGGTCGGCGACCCTGCTGCTCGTGCCCCGCCTGCGGATCGAACGTGAGCGCAATGAAGTCGCCCTTATGCGGAACGTACGGAGGCATCTACCAAACCTCCTTGCCCTCGGCGGGGCCCCACTCAAGTTCAACAGCAACGTAGTCTGCGGGAATCCGCCCAACAAGATCCGCCAGGTCGTGCCCGCCGCGTGCGCGTCGCAGCGGGAGAACCACCAGCGACCCTTCCTGCACCGTGATCTCGACAGGGTCGCCAACCTCGATATCGGCATCCGCGAGCAATTCCTTGCTCACGCGAACGCCCTGGCTGTTTCCCCACTTCTGGATGCGAGTCCGCACGTCGACACCTCCTATGGCTATACACAGTATAGCCCGGTGTCTGACATGCTTCAATCAGCAGAAGCGTTCGCCCCTCTCAGTCGACGAATCCTACGCCTAGCGGCTCTGTATCGCTAGCCACGTGCTCGACACTCGAGCGGCGCGTACAGCTCACCGCTCATGAGGACTCGTGCGAGCTCGGGCTGTGCACGCAGAAGCCGCATGAGTCGATCGGCCGTGGCACCTTGAAAAACCGTGCCCTTCTCCCAGCGAATCACAGTCTTGGGACCCACGCCCAGGAGTTGTTCAAATGCGGCTTGTGACATTGCAAATGACCTACGGAGTTCGCGAATCTCGCCAGGGCTTAGTAGACCCCGTGCCGCCTTGGAGATGCGAACGGCCTCCGCCTGCAGTCGCTCGGCGGCGTCCAGAGAGAGATACACCTCTCCGCACTCGGCACACGCCCCATGGTCGACACCGGGAACCTCGACCGTTTCACCTCTGACTCTGAACGGAAGCGTGCCAGCCGATTCCGCTACTTGTCCGCCACACGCGGCGCACTTCTTGGCAAACATGGCCCCTCCTCCTTCCAGGCGCTAGTGGACGACTCCATCCCAGCAGCACGACCACACGTTTACGATCATTTCCACATCGTCGAGCCAGAACTTCAGGTACCAGTCTTCGTCTCCAAGAGCGACAACGTACTCGTCCGCCGTCGCACCGTTCATCAGAGTGCACGAGCCGATGTACTGCCCGCAGGATTCAACCGACGCCAGCACCTCGAGAATCGTCAACTTCACGTCATAGCCGTGGTTCGACAGCCACTGCGCAACTCGGAGTGTGGCAACAACCCGGCCCCTGCGCGCGAGATCTTCAACTTGCGAGATTGGGTACCGACCGCCACTCGTACTCAAGACATCTCCTGTGCTCGCATGGTAGCATTGTGCTACCTCTCTGGCAAACCTGGACGTCTTGAATCTACCAATCGCAGCTAGACCGGAACTGGCCAGAATCTTGCCTGCCGTCCCGCGCCTACTCCTGGCCGAGGCCTCGCAGCTCGATCTTGTGGCCGGCGTCGCGCAGGGTCTTCTCCTGCGCGGCAAGCTCCATGTCGTGGTTGAGCATGCGCTCCACCAGCTCCTCGAAGCCGACCTTGGGCGCCCAGCCGAGCTTCTCGCGTGTAGTAGTAGCGTCGCCGAGGAGGTAATCGACCTCGGTGGGCCGGTAGTAGCGCGGGTCGATCTGCACGAACTGCTTCCAGTCCATGCCGGCCAGCGAGAACGCGTACTCCACGAACTGGCGCACCGAGTACGCCTCGCCGGTGGCCACCAGGAAGTCGCCGGGCTGATCCTGCTGGAGCATGAGCCACATCGCTTCCACGTAGTCGGGCGCATAGCCCCAGTCGCGGCGCGATTCCATGTTGCCGAGGTAGAGCGTGTTCTGCAGCCCGTGCTTGATGCGGCCGACAGCACGCGTGATCTTGCGCGTGACGAACGTCTCGCCTCGGCGCTCTGATTCGTGGTTGAAGAGAATGCCGTTGGCGATGAACATGTCGTACGCCTCGCGGTAGTTCACGCAGTACCAGTAGCCGGCAACCTTCGAGACGGCGTAGGGGCTGCGCGGGTAAAACGGCGTGTCGGGGCCTTGCGGCGCCGGAGCCGCGCCGTACATCTCCGAGGAGCCGGCCTGGTAGAACCGCACCTGGTTGCCCGAGGTGTGCATGTAGTCGCGAATCGCATCGAGCAGGCGCAGCGTGCCGGTGGCGACCACATCGGCCGTGTACTCGGGCTGGTCGAAGGAGACCTTCACGTGCGACTGCGCGCCAAGGTTGTAGACCTCGTCGGGGTGCACCTTCTCCAGGATGCGGCGAAGACCGGTGCCGTCGGTGAGGTCGCCGTAGTGCAGGAACATGCGCGTGCCCGACTCATGCGGGTCGCGGTACAGGTGATCGATACGCTCGGTGTTGAAGGTGGATGCGCGGCGGATGATCCCGTGAACCTCGTACCCCTTGCCGAGAAGGAGTTCGGCCAGATACGAGCCGTCCTGACCGGTGATGCCGGTGATGAGTGCGACGCGAGACATAGGTGCCTCCGGAGACGGTTACTGGTACTGCTAAGAGTAGCAGACGGGCTGCAACGCTCAGTGGACGAATGCTACGCCGAGCGATCGGACACCGTGAACTCCACATCACACCCAAGAACACTCAGGAGTTCGAGCATCCCGTCCACAGACTTGTCGTAGTTGGCCTGGTCGAGAAGCCGATAGAGCTGAGCCGGTGACGTCCTGAGGCGTCTGGCCACCTCCCGCTTTGACAGGCCGCTCGCTGTGAATCTGCGCTGCGCATCCAGTGTCAGCCGGTGCAGCAGCATATCGCGCATGTACCCGGGTTCCCGGTTGTAGTCGAACGCCATTTCCATGTGGACGCACCCGT
>CAZGNF010000061.1:0-11671 GCA_964527045.1 uncultured Coriobacteriaceae bacterium
GTCCTTGGCAATGCCGCCTGCGGGAACCCGTATGCCGTATGCGGCAGCGATGCGTGCAGCGGACTGTTCCGTGATGAACGTGCGTCCGGCCGCCTGAGCGTGGTCGATCGCGTCGCGAACGACCTGTGTGTCTGCTTCGATCACCGGCGGCGCCGTCGGCGGTGCGTCGAGCTGTCGGCGATGCTGCAGCATCGCGCCCAAGGTGGCCACCGCGCGCTCCGGGAAGTCGAACTGGGGCACGAGTCCATCCCGCAGCACCGGTATCGCCTCGGCGATGGCTCCTTTGCCCATGAAGCTCGCAAAGACGGGTAGTCCCGAACTCTGCGAGAGCCTGACGACCGCGCGGGCCGTTTCGGCCGCGAGGGTCATCGCCTGGGGCGTGAGGATCACAAGGATGGCGCGTACGTTGGGGTCCTTGGCGAGGATGTCGCCGGCGACCTCGTAGCGCTCGGGTGGAGCATCGCCGAGAACGTCGACGGGGTTGTAGAACGCAGCCGCTGCGGGCAACGCTTCCCGGAGAGCGGCGATTGTCTCGGGTTCGAGCGATGCCAGTCCCACGCCCGATCGCTCGCAGGCGTCTGTGGCAAGGATCGCCGGACCGCCGGCGTTCGTGAGTATGACGAGACCGGGACCAGCCGGAAGCGGTTGGCGAGCGAAGCCGACGGCGAAGTCGAATAGCTCGAGCACAGAGCGAGCCCTGATCACGCCGGCCTTTCGGAACGCAGCGTCGTACGCCTGTTCGGAGCCGGCGAGACTGCCTGTGTGCGATGAGACGGCCCGAGCGCCAGCGTCCGAACCGCCGGCCTTGAGCGCGATGATCGGCTTGTGCTTCGAGAGCGCTGAAGCTGCCTCGACGAATGCGTGACCGTCGCTTACAGCCTCAAGATAGGCCGCCACAACGGTCGTGTCGGCATCCTCGGTCCATGCGCGAACGAGATCGACCTCGGAGACATCCGCCTTGTTGCCGAGCGAAACGAATCGCGAGAGGCCGATCCCCTCTCCCGCAGCCCAGTCCAGAACGGCCGTGCCGAGCGCACCGGACTGCGACATGAACGCAATGGTGCCTTGCTCGGGCATGGACGGCGCGAAAGACGCGTTCAGGCTGCTCGATGTCGAGATGAGTCCGAGGCAGTTCGGGCCGAGGATGCGGATGTCATGCGCTGCGGCTGCGGCAAGGACGTCACGCTCGAGGAGAGCGCCCGCGGGACCGGTCTCTTTGAAGCCAGCCGAGATGACGATCACTGCCTTGATGCCGTGCTGTCCGCACTCGTCGATGACTGCGGTGACCACAGGCGCCGGGACGACGATGATCGCGAGGTCGACGGCGTCAGGAATGGCGGTGATGGTTGGATAGCACGTGTGCCCGTGGACGTCGGTGGCCTTGGGGTTGACCGGATACACCGGACCGGAGAAGCCAGCTTCAAGAAGATTGTCGAATATGTAGTGGCCGACCTTTCCCTCTTCTCGGGAAACGCCGACCACTGCGACAGAACGAGGAGAGAAGAACTCATCGAGCACTAACGCTCATCCTCCCCCTGTACGGAACAGCGCCCCTGAGGGCGCTGCGTGCTAGTCCGTCTCGACGATCTCCTTGCCATCGTAGTACCCGCACTCGCCGCATACGCGATGCGGAAGCTTGACCTGGTGGCACTGCGGGCACACCGAGCGCGCGGGCGCCTCAAGCTTGTGCGAAGAACGGCGCGAGTTCGTGACGGAGCGACCCGTTTTCCTCTTGGGCACTGGCATGCTGGTGATTCTCCCTTCAAGGCGCCGATACTCGGCGCATTAGCTGCAACATGATTATGCGACGACCGGGGTCGTGGCGCAAAGCGACACTATAGCACACGCGCGCCGCGTTGGGGCAAGGGCTCAGACATCATCCCCGGAGTCGGTGATCATGTCCTTGAGCACGGCGAATGGCGACAAGGACAGATCGGGAGTGCATTCGCATGGTCCCTGTGAGCGATCCGCCCCGCACGTCGCGCATATGCCCATGCAGTCCTCGTCGTGGACAGGGGCAAACGGCAGACTCAGCGCGAGAGCAGCCCGAAGCGCGGGCAGTAGGTCGATATCGCGACCCGTGATGAGCTCGGCTTCCTGTTCTTCGGGAATCTCCGCCTCAGTACCGGGGCGGACGTAGAAGCCCTCAACGTCCCCGGTCGCGGTCATGACGAACTCCTGAAGGCAGCGAGAGCAGGTAGCCGCAAGGTCGGCTGTGATGGTGCCGCTTGCGACAATGCCCGTTCCCGCGTACGTCAGAGTGACGTCGACTTGAGCGGGGGCAACGGGCACGAACTCCTCGGTACCAAGCGTGATCGGCGCAAGCGGAAACTCAAGCTCGACGTCGATCGTGTCTGCAAGTTCATCTACTATCGCCGCGACGTCGATCTTGAGCTGATCAGGTGTGGCCTCAGCCACGCTGCCCGACCTTGCCCTGAAGCCGGTCGCGGCCGCGCTGAACAGCGGTAAGAAGCTTGCCGAGGTTCACTTCAAGGTTGGCGAGCATCTCATCTGCATAATCTTCGGCACCGAGGCGGATCTCCCGCTCACGGGCGCGCGCGTTGTCGAGGATGTCGGCCGCCTGCTGCTCGGCGAGCTTCACGATCTCCTGGTCACTCGCGATAGCCTGGGCGCGGTCACGCGCCTCCTCAAGGATGCGGTTCGCTTCCTTCTCGGCTTCCTCAAGCATCTCCTGGCGCTCTTTGACGATCCAGCGAGCTTGCTTCAGCTCGTCAGGGAAATTCGCGCGGATCTCGTCGATGATCTCGTACACCTTGTCAGGGTCGACCATCTTGTTTGCCGAGAACGGCACATTGCGACCGGAGTCGAGCAGTTCTTCGATCCGATCGATGAGCGCCATGATATCCATCGTGCTGTACCTCCCTATCGGGACTGCTTCAAGCGTGCGGCCAAAGCCTCACATACTGCGTCTGGCACAAGTCCTCGGACAGAACCTCCGTGCCGGGCTATCTCCTTCACCGCGGAAGAACTCAAGTACGCAAACTCAGGTATCGACATGATGAACATCGTTTCGATGTTCTCGTCCAGACGGTAATTGAGCTGTGCCATCTGGAACTCGTGTTCAAAGTCCGTGACCGCGCGGAGACCCTTTATGATGACCCGCGCTTCCATCTTCTGTGCGAAGTCTACTAGAAGTGTATCAAAAGGTCGCACAATCACGTTGGGAAGATGTGACACTGCTTCTGCGATGAACCCGACGCGCTCCTCTGCGGTGAAGAGCGGACCGCTACCCTTCTCGGGACTCAGTGCGACTCCGACGACGACCTCGTCGAACACGCTGGCCGCGCGAACGATGATGTCGAGGTGGCCGGACGTGACCGGATCGAACGTACCGGGGCAGAGCGCGCGCTTCACGACGACTGCTTCCCTTCGTACGTGGCGTATGACACCGCGGTGGTGCCGTACCGCCGATCACCCTGCGAGTCGAATCCCGTCGGCCACTCCGGATCGACGCCAGCCGCGTGCTCGTACACGACGAGCGCCCCCTCGGCCAGCGAGCCGGCGCCGGCGAGCTCCCCAAGCAAGCTGCTGACCTGCGCCGGAACGATTCTATAGGGAGGGTCGAGAAAGAGCAACGCGAACGGGCCCCCGTTGATCGCGCGCACGGCGAGCCGGAAGGCGTCTCCCGGGAGTACCGCCACGCTGCCGCTGGCGCCGAGCGCCTCTGCGTTACGGGCGATTGCATTGCGGGCTTCCCGATCAGGCTCGATGAGGACCGCGGACGCAGCGCCGCGGGAGAGCGCTTCGAACGCGAGCGCTCCGGTCCCCGCGAAGGCGTCAAGCACGCTGCAGCCCGTGAAGTCGCCGATGCGCGAGCGCACCGCCGAGAAGACCGCCTCACGCACACGGTCGGACGTCGGACGGGTTGCGGAGCCCTTCGGGGCGGCGATCGCGCGTCCGCGCCATTCGCCTGCGACGATCCTCATCCGCTTCTCACCCACGTTTCGTCCTCGCCGAGAACCGCCCAGGCCTCCGTGGCGATGAGCGCGTGCTCGGGACGTTCCAGATGCGGGTCGGACTCGACGATCTCGCGGGCATCGTCGCGTGCGATCTCGAGGAGTCCGGAGTCGCCGACAAGCGACGCGAGCCGAAGTCGCGGCAGTCCGCTTTGCTTCTGGCCGAGCAATTCCCCTTCGCCGCGAAGCTTGAGGTCTTCCTCGGCCAGCGCGAAGCCGTCGTTCGTTGAAGCAATCGCCTTCATCCGCTGACGGCCCTCGTCAGTGCGGGGATCCGCGAAGATGAGGAACTCGCCCGGGTGCTCACCGCGCCCGATGCGTCCACGCAGTTGGTGGAGCTGGGCAAGACCGAAGCGTTCGGCGTCCTCGACGATCATCACCGTCGCGTTGGGGACGTCCACGCCGACTTCGATGACGGTCGTCGACACGAGAATGTCCACGTCGCCGGCGCGAAACGCATCCATCGCGGCGGCCTTCTCGGCCGGGCGCATCTTGCCGGTCAGCAGGCCCACCTTCAAGTCCGGGAAGACCTGTGTGCGAAGGCGCTCGGCCTCCCGGGTTGCAGCGCGCGCCTCTGCGGCGTCCGATTCGTCTACGAGTGCGCAGACGATGTATGCCTGACGTCCGGAGGCGATCGCGGCGCGTACGACGTCGTACGCTGCTGCGCGATGCGTCTTGTTCACGAGTCGCGTGCGGATATGTCCCGGTCCGCGATCGCCGGGACGCTCCCGCAGGTAGGAGGTATCAAGGTCCCCGTAGAGTGTAAGGGCGAGGCTTCTTGGTATCGGCGTCGCGGTCATCACGAGCAGGTCGGTAGCCTCGCCCTTGTGGCGCAGGGCAAGACGCTGTTGGACGCCAAAGCGATGCTGCTCATCGACGATGGCAAGTGTAAGGTGTCTGTACGTGACGTCGTCCTGGATGAGCGCATGGGTGCCGAATGCAACCGTCATCGAACCATCGGCAAGCGCCGAAAGTGCGGCCTTTCGGGCGGCTGCAGGCGTGGATCCGGTGAGCAGACACCACTGCACCCCGATGGCGTCGAGAAGAGGACCCACCTTGCCCGCGTACTGAGACGCCAGTACCTCAGTAGGCGCCATCATCGCGGCCTGAGTACCCGAATCGGCTACGGCGCTGAGTGCGAACGCGGCGACGGCCGTCTTCCCTGTACCGACATCGCCAAGCAGCATCCGATTCATCGGCCGAGACGCGGCCATGTCTGAGAGCACGTCCTTGAGTGCGGCAGACTGATCGGCTGTCAGCGTGAAGGGCAATGCGTCGACAAGCGCGCTCGCCTTGGCCCCTCCGGTCGTATGCGTGTGGCCGGGAGAGTCGTCGACGGCTCGGTGCCGTCGCAGGGCCATCGCAAGTTGCAGCGTGAAGAACTCCTCGTACGCGAGCCGTTCGCGCGCGACCGAAGCTTGCGACAGCGCGTCGGGAAAATGAATCGCCCGGAGCGCGTGGCGAAGTGACAGAAGCCCTCTGCGCGCGCGCAGCGCAGCGGGCAGCGGATCGGGGACGTCACCTGCCAGGGCGAGCGCCTCAAGTACGAGACGACGCATCCAGTTGGGTGAGACTCCCTCGGTGGCACGATGGACGGGAAGTATGCGGCCGAGCAGCGATGGTCCGTCCTCGGCATCCAGGCGCTCGAGGAACGGCGTCTTCATCTGCTTGAGGCCGAAGTCCATCTCCAGTCGGCCGGCCATCGCAACACGGTCGTCGACCTTGATCCGCTGCGCAACGTATGGCTGATTGAACCAGACACCCACCACGACACCCGTGTCATCGGCGATCGCGACCTCGGTTATGGTCAGGCGCTGGCGGGGGCGTTTGACGCGCACGTCTCGAACGGTGCCGACAACTGTCGCGTCGTCGCCGAGCGGCACGTCGCGGATAGCCCCGGACGTGGAGAGGTCGAGATAGCGGAACGGGTAGTGCCTGATGAGGTCCTCGACCGTGGTGATCCCAGCTTTGACGAGCGCCTCAGAACGACGCGCGTCTACGAGACGAACATCGGAGACGGGACGTGACCACAGAGCCCGCGCCGCAGGATTCGCAGCAGTCGCGGCGGGGTGCTCGGTGTCAGCGGACATGGCGCATTCGTCACCAGGCCGGGCAGAATGCGGCGCCCACTGCGCCGGGTCCCGCGTACGTACCGATGACAGCACCGACCGATGTCGTGTGGATGACGTCGGTAGTGCCGCCGAGACGGTCGATCTCCGCGTGCAACTGATCCGCCAGTTCGGGTGCCATCGAGTGAAGATAGGCGACTTTCACGACGCCGCTCTTGGATGCTTCGACAACCGCATTCGCGATCTCTGAGATCGCCTTCTTGGTGCCCTTGACGTTCTTGAACGGCTCGATCGTGCCTTCGTCATTGAAGGTGAGGACCGGCTTGATGTTGAGCAGCGAAGCGGCAAGCCCCTTGGCCTTGCCGGCGCGGCCACCCTTGACGAGATACTCCAGTGTGTCGAGCGCGAACAAGATCGTGCTTGTCTCAACGACGTGGCGCGCAGCGGCCTCGATTGCAGCTCCGTCGCCGCCCGCAGCGCGCGCGTCGAGGGCCGCCAGAATCGCGAGCGCCTCCCCTGCCGAGACCGTCAGCGTGTCGATGACCCGGACCGGGATACGCGAGCCAGCGGCGGCCATCGTTGCGGACTCGAACGTGCCCGAGAGAGCGGCGGTCAGGTGGATCGAGACGATCTCGTCGCAGCCCTGCTCGGCGAGTGTCTCGTAGACCGCTGCGAAATCGGCCGGCGACGGTTGTGAGGTCTTAGGGAGAACCGGTGCCGAGGCGAGCTTGTCGAAGAAGGTGGGCGGCGTGAAGTCCACCCAGTCGAGGAAGCTCTCTTCACCGAAGAGGACTTTGAGCGGAACCATGACGACGTCGTTCTCAGCGAGCCACTGTGGGCCCATGTCGCAGGTGCTATCGCAGACGATTCCGACCTTGCCCATGGTGCACGCCCCTTCGTTTGTATGTACCGGACAACGCCTATTCGAGTGCCATGATCACGGGGTAGAGCGGTTGCTCTCCCCGGTGAGTCTCTACTTCCAAATCAGGGTGCAGCGTCTCAGCCTCGCCTGCAATACGCTGCAGGCTTTCGTCATCCAGGTCTTCTCCAGCAAGAATCGTCAGGGTCTCCGCATCATCTGCGAGCACCGAGATGAGTCGGATCGCGACGTCTTCTACCGAGTCCCCGATGACCTCGATCTCGTGATCCGCAATGCCGATGACCTGACCGGTCTTGATGGCTCCCGCCTTGCCCTTCGAGTCCTTGACAGCGGTCGTCACCTCGCCAGTCCGGACGGCCGAGGCAGCGTCGGTCATCTCGGCCACGATCGCGTCAAGGTCCGAAGTGCCGTCGAACGCGAGCAGCGCCGCGAACGCTTGCGGTACGGAGGTCGTCGGAACGACGCCCACAGGACGCTCCGAGACGCCGACGACTTGCTGGGCTGCGAGAATGATGTTGCGGTTGTTCGGGAAGACGATGACGCTGTCCGCGTTCACCTTCTCGACCGCCTCAAGGATCTCGGCGGTGGAGGGGTTCATGGTCTGCCCACCGCTCACGATCTCGTCAACGCCTAGACTCCGCAGAATGTCCGAGAGACCCGTACCAGACGACACCGCCACAAAGCCGACTGGCTTCGGGGGCGCGACCGGCCGGGCTTGTGTCCGCAGCATCTCAGTCCGCTCGGCGGTCTGGCGACGCATGTTGTTGATGTGCACCTCGGCGACCTCGCCAAGCGACGTGGCCCACGCGAGAACCGAGCCGGGGTCGTCGGTATGGACGTGAATCTTGTACGTTTCCTTGTCGCCAACGACAAGCTCCGATCCACCCTTGGCCGAGATCCACTCCTCGATGAACGACTTGTCGGCATCCGCCCCGTAGAGGAGGAACTCGGTGCAGTACAAGTACTCCTCATCGTCCCAGTCGTTCACGGGGCTCACGGTGAGCTCGCCGGTTGCGACGGCGATATCTCGCTCAGAGAATTCGTGTCCCTCCATGCCGGTGACGAAGCCCTCGGCAAGGATGGCAAGGCCGAAGCCACCAGCATCCACGACGCCGTGTTCCTTGAGCACAGGCAGCAGGTCGGGACCTCGGCGCACCGATTCAAAAGCAGCCTTCACGACGATGTCCAGCAACTCGTCAAGCGACGACCCGGCCGAGGTGCCTGCCTGTGCTGCTGCGGCCATATCCTTGAGCACGGTCAGCATTGTTCCCTCAACGGGCTTGCGGACAGCCTGAAACGCGACGGTCGTTGCGCGGCTGAGTGCATCTGCGAGCAGCGTGCTGGATATCTGGCCATCTGCGACTACCGCTTCGCAGAGTCCACGGAGGATCTGGCTGAGAATGACACCGGAGTTGCCTCGGGCCCCCATAAGAGAGCCATGCGTCACAGCCTTGCACATCTCGGCAAGCGACGCTCCGGATCCGAGCGCAGTGAGGTCGGTCAGCACGGCATCCATGGTGAGACTCATGTTGGTGCCGGTGTCGCCATCGGGAACCGGGAAGACGTTGAGGCGGTTGATCTCCTCTTTCCGGGCCTTGAGTGCGGCGGCGGCCGACTGGATGAGTTCGATTGCGGTGGGTGCGTTCGTCTCGGTCATCGTCGGATCAGCCATCACTTCCGGACCTTGATGCCCTGAACGTGCACGTCGACTGAAGCGACCTGCACGTCCGCATCGTGCGTAAGCGCGTACTTGACGCGGTCGACGAGGTTTCGCGAAACCTCGGCAAGGTTGGTCCCATGCTCTATCACGATGTAGAGATCGACCTGCACATTGCGGTCGTCGACGTTCGTGATCATGACACCCTTGCGAAGACGGTCACGCGAGAGCAGCTGCGCTACCCCGTCGCGGAGCGAAGGACTCGCCATCCCGACGACGCCGTAGCATTCCAGTGCGACGAATCCTGCGATGTCCGCAAGCACATCGTTCGCGATGGTCATCGAGCCATGAACAACCTCAGCCATCGAAGTTCCTCCTCGGAACCGGTGGTCGTCGCCGCTCGGGCGCACCGGGCATCTCGTGTGCATGTGCAGAAGTGTGTTTCTGTTAACGCGTTCGAAAGAGTAGTATAGCGGAGCCGGCGCGGGCGCACACCGTTCCATACAGATGTGCGTGCCTTGCCGGTGTAGGGGTGCCGTGCTATCATCTCTTCGCTTTTCGACAGTCCGGCCCATTCAGTCCGGATGGGCCCACAGATACTCGACAGGAGCCAGGACCATGTCCCAGATTTGCACCGTTTGCGGCAAGAAGCCGTCTGCTGGCCGCAACGTCAGCCACTCGCACCGCGTGACGAACCGGATGATCTACCCGAACATCCAGCGCGTCTCGGTCCTGGTCGAGGGCACGTCGAAGAAGGTCAACGTTTGCACGAAGTGCCTCAAGGCCGGTAAGGTCACTCGAGGCTAGTCTCGTACTGAAGCGGCTACCGCCGCTGGCGCTCCGGAGCCCGGTCGCCCCCCGTTGCAAGCAGGTCCTTGAGGACCGAGACAACGGTGGGATCGAACTGGGCTCCTGCTTTGTCCGTGAGTTCCGCGATCGCCTGCGTCATGCTCATCGCGTGTCGATACGGGCGCTCGGATGTCATGGCGACGTACGCATCAGCGACAGCGAGGATGCGTGCGCCGAGCGGAATCGACTCGCCGGAGAGGCCGCCGCCGTAGCCCTGTCCGTCGAACCACTCATGGTGGTGGTAGACGATCGGGACGACCGCACGGAGCGCGGGAAGCTCCTGGAGTATCTCGGCCGCAATCTGGGGGTGCAGCTTCAGCAGGCCGTGCTCCACAGTGGACAACGGCCGCTGCAGCGAACCGACAGGTTCACCGGTAGCAGCCATGCCGATGTCATGGAGGAGCGCGGCGACCCGAAGTGCCTCTCGCTGGTCCTCGGGAAGGCCGAACGCCTCTCCCATCGCCGTCGCGTACGACAACACCCGCTCCGTGCCGCCCCGCGAGTACGGGTCTTTCGTCTCAAGCGCGAGAGCAAGGGCCTTGAGTGTGTCGAAGTACAGTTCGCGGGATGCGGCGACCGCATTCGCATTGCGTAGCGCTACTGCGGTCTGCTTGCCGAGCGTCTCAAGCGCGCGCATGTGCGATTCGGTGAATCGCGCGGGGAATCCCCGACTGCCGACGTTGATGACGCCGAGGGTGCCGTCGCTGTCGGCGATCGGTACCGACACCGCCGAGCGGACGCCGTGACGCCGCCCGGTCTTTGGCCGCGCTGGCAGATCCTCGATGAGCAGCGGCTGTCCGGTTGCGAGTACCCACCCTGCGATGCCCTCGCCCTCGGCCAGCGATGTTTCGCGTACGACTTCAGCTGGCAGCCCCTCGGCTTTGACGATCGTGAGTCGACCGGTGGTCGCCTCGGTAAGCATGATGCTCCCGGTCGCCGCTTCCGAGATACGCATCGCGGTGTGTAGCGCCGAGGCGAGCACTTCGTCGGGGTCGAGCCGTCGACTCAGGTCGCGTGCGACCTCGATAAGGGCGGTAGCCATCTCGGTCTCGACCTTGGCGATGTGAAGCGCCAGGCTACCGGCAAGTGCGCCTCGAAGCGGTGCCGTGAGCCGCGCGAGCTGCATGCCGTCGGGATCGCTCGTCACCGAGATGTCGACGCCGACTACGCCCTTCGACGAACCAGGTGACAGCGGGATGGCGAAGCGCCAGATGACGCGCTCCGTACCACCAGTCTGGACACGAGCGAGCGGTGCGAGGGCGGCAGAGCCGTCGCGAACGCTCTTGCCAAGGATCGCATCATCCAGGGAGATGGGCTGCGGTGCAGGACTCATGGGGCCGACCGCAGCAACGAGCCGCAGTGTGGCCGAGGATGGATCTTCGAGCCACAGGTGCGCGGCCACGGCCGGAGCGACCGGTGCGACGCAGTCTGCGAGCGAGTGCAGGATCGCATCTGCGTCAAGCGTCGGCGGTATGCGGTACTCCATCGGAGCTAGCGGCGCGACGCCGGACGCATCAGGGACGGCATCGGCATCGGTCGCCGCGGCTGCCGAATGACGGCGTGCGGGAAGAAGCGACGAGACGATCGCCACCGCCGCGAATCCGCCGGCGATCGCACCCAGCCACGGCTGGCGCAACGCGACAGACGCTATCGCGGCAAAGAACGCCAGGACAGCGAACATGACACCGCCGCCGTTAGGGCGACCGGCAGCGTCACGTGATGTCGATTCGTCGGACACTTCACCCCCGCCTTGGTGGCCGTTCACCGGAACGTTGCGTTCCGCCGAGTTTCTTATCGGCACGCAGCTGCGATTCCTTCAGTCCTGCAGGATACCGCCCGCGCTGCGTGAGGCTATCACGAGAAGCGTACCCGATGCGAGTGAGACCCTGACGCGTTCTGCACGTGCCACATTGCTGACGCCAAGCGATGACAGCAGCGGGACGTTGGCAGAGTCCAGAGGATAGCGGAAGCCGACGAGCGTTACTCCCGAAGACGGTTCCAGCGCGATGACCGAGACGGTGGATCCCGGAGCGGTGGCGAGGGTGGCGGAACCCAACCCTCGATCCGACAGGAGAGTCGCTGAGAAGCCGGGCTCCTGGATGGTGGCATGCAGGTCGGCTGCGGCTGCGACGGTGCCAAGTGCGGCAAGTGTGTGGTCGAGACGATCGGTGTATGCCGCGGTGAACACGACACTCGTGAACCCAAGCGAGCGCGCGAGCATGAGCGCCAGGTCGAGGTC